>JAFECY010000285.1 GCA_018241865.1 Pseudomonadota bacterium
CTCGTCATCGGGAAAGCGCAGCGGCCGCGCTGTTGCCGGCGCGCGGTAGAACATGTGCGCGTAATGGAAAGTGAAGATCGTGCCGACTAGGAACCAAGAACCGAGCACGGTGGCGACGGTGAGCAGATAGCGGCCGATGCGCACATCCGGCGTTGCGCCCTTCAGCGTTGCCAGTTCCAGCGTGATTGCCGCCAAACTCGCCACGGCGGCGATCGAGAGAATTGCCAGCACTACTTGCGCACTTTCATCTTCTTGCTCGGCGATTGCCCGCACCCGCGCGTGGCTGGCGCGCAGCATCAGCCAGCCCATCAATACAAGGTAAGACCAGACTGCGCAATTCCAGCCGGTCAGCACCCGCGTGATCGTCGGCCAAGTTGCCGGTAACAGCAGCGCGGCGGTAATGCCGCCGGCCGTCGCCAGCAGTAGGCGCGGATGGCGGCGGGCAATGTGGCGTGAATACAGCATCAGCGGCCCAGCTCGCGCAAGCGATTGGTCAGCCGCCATTCGGCTTCCGCCGCTTGTTGCTCTAGACGCGGCATGTCGCGCAACAGACTGTCCTTGCGCGACAACAAGCCGTTGTATTCATCGAGCAGATTTTTTCTGCGATCTGGCGCGAGATCGCTGCGCGTCAGGTCGCCACGAATGCGATCGATACGGTCGTTGTTGCGGCGGATGCGATCGCGGTTGCTATCGAGGTCGCTGCGGCGACTGGATAGATCGGATTCAAGCGCGCGAATTTGGCGACCGAAATCGTATTGCTGTAGGAAACCGTAGCGCAGTTGCACGGGGCATTCTGCGCCGAGGTTGCCGTTGCCGCGTCGTCCCGCTTGGAAGCCGTTTTCCGGTTGGCAGTAAGTCTGCAAACCTTGTTGCCGACCTTGCAAATAAGCGTCGAGGTTAGGTCGCACACCGACTTCGGCGCAGGCGCTGGCGTGTTCGTTGATCTGCGAACCGGGCAAACCTTTGATGGCGTCGGCATACCCGATCTGACGCCAATCGGCTTGCCGGCATTGTTCTGGACTCATGCTGGCGCAACCGGAGAGCAATATCAGCAGCAAAGCGGGCAGGTAGCGCAGATAACGGAAGATGGTCGGCATGAAACTCCCTGTTTTTATGGATAACGAATCTGCTGCTGATTCTAGCAGCGTCAGGCGTTCGCGGAACTTTTGTCGAAGCGGGCGGTCTGGCACTGAGAGTCAGCATTTTTCTGAAATTGTATTTTCATTTTATCGAGGCGCATATGACTGAACACGCACTGTCTTCGCAGGAGACATACAACCCCAATTTTTTGCTTGATTTTTTGCGCGAGCGAATGGCGTTGCGGAACGACGCCGCCCTGTCGCGCACATTGGAAGTCGCCCCGCCGGTGATTAGCAAAATTCGCCATCGTCGTTTGCCGATCGGCGCATCGCTGCTGATTCGCATGCATGAAGTCACCGGCATGAGCATTCGTGAATTGCGCGATTTGATGGGTGACCGCCGCAGCAAGTACCGCATGAGCGATGTGCAAGGTAAGCCCAAAACAAAAGGAGTGGTTGGAGGCGAAGCGCATGCGATGCACTGAAAGAGAGTTTGTCGCGCACGACGATGCACGCCGATGATCTGGAACTGTCGGTGCATCGTCGTCGCGTGACTGAAAATCGATATTGCGGCGCACCGAAAAAACAGCACGATCACAGTGCATTTTCCTCATTAAAAGCACTCGCGTTCGCAGCATTTTTCATTGCCGGAAATTATTTTTTACAAAATTGCCTGCGAGCTATTGGCATGCCTGATCGAGGTTGCTATGTTGACGATTCGGGTTTGCTCCCGATGCGATAACAAAAACGATGTAGTTCCTTCTCCCAATCAGCATTTAGCAAGGACGGCATGCCATGAGCGAACGTACCGTATTCCAATCCATTCCCAATAAACGGGTGTTGACCACCACCGCCGAGGCCAGCGTTTACGATGCCGCCTGCATCATGACGCGTGCCAATTGCGGCAGCGTGATCGTGGTCGATGCCGACGGTGCCATGGCCGGCATCGTCACCGAGCGCGATCTGATGACCAAGGTCGTGGCGCGCGAGGTCGATCCTGCCAAAACAGCGGTGTCCGAGATCATGACCAAGCATCCACGCTTTGCGATGCCGGAAACCTTGGTGTCGCAAGCGCTGCTGATTATGAAAGATGGCGGCTTCCGCCATTTGCCGGTGCTGGCCGCGACCGGCAAGATCATCGGCATGTTCTCGATCCGCGATGCTTCGCCGAAAGAGTTGAGCGAAGCCGACCGCCAGATCGAGTATGTCGAAGAACTGGAAGATGCGGTCGGATACTAACTAGCGTAGGCGACGGACAGCATGCCTGCATGCGGCGCTGAAGCGCTGTTTGCAGGCATTGTCATTTCAAATAGATAAGCGGCGGCGTTGTCGGGATCGCGTGGTTGACGATCGGTGGATTGGAGCAACTTTTCGGCTATAGTGCCGAAAAGACCATCCTAGGGAAATCCGTGAATCAGACCGCCTCGCTCGACCATCAACTGCAATTCTCCCGCCAGTTGCAGGCGATCACGACCCGTATCCACGCCACCGCCGACATCGACCAGATCATGCTCGATCTGTCGCGCGAGATGTGCGCGCTGTTCGCGTGCGACCGCTTGACCATTTACGCAGTGGCCGACGACAAGACCAGCATCCGCTCGCGCGTCAAGCTCGGCATGGATACCTTCCGCGATTTCTCGCTGCCGATTTCCGAAGCCAGCATCGCCGGTTACGTTGCCTTGTACAAACGCCCGGTCAACGTCGCCAATGTGTACGACGAAGCCGAACTGGCGACGCATACGCCGCGCCTGCAATTCGTCCGTCAAGTTGACGAACGCACCGGCTATGCCACTCGGCAAAATCTGTGCGCGCCGGTTCTGGCGGCGGACAGTCACGAATTGCTGGGGGTGGTGCAGCTCATCAACAGCCGTGACGGTGCGTCGTTTTCAGGCATGGTCGAGCAGGGCGTGGCGGAATTGTGCGACACGCTGGCGGTGGCCTTCGCTCAGCGCATGAAGCCGCCGGTCGAGATCCGCACCAAGTATGATCCATTGGTGGCGCGCGCCATCATCGACGCCGCCGAACTTGGGTTGGCCGCCCGCTCAGCGCGGCGCAAAGGGATCGACATCGAAGATGTGCTGGTGCACGAGTTCCAGATCAAGCCGCTCGAGATCGGCTTGTCGCTGTCGCAATTCTTCCGCGTTCCGTATGAACCTTACCGCGCACAGCGCAACAAGCCGGCTGCGTTGTTGGCACTGTTTGATCGTGATACGGTGGAATTCAATCGCTGGCTGCCGCTGGAAGATGCCGGCTCCGTTTTGAAGGTGCTGACCACTGATCCCGAACGTGTGATGGCATCCGGTCGCGTCAGTCAGATTTTCAGTTACGAGAAAATTATTTATTGCGTCACCACGGCAGAGGAGTTTCGCCAGACCGTCGAGCAATTTTTTGATGGCGCACCGGTCGCGGCCAAGGGGAGTTGGGGGTTCGAGGCGATCGATGGCGTCAGGGCTGCCGAGCAGAGCGCCGCCGATCGTGTTCACGCTGCCATCGCCGATATTTTTCGCCGCGAGGACATGGCCGACATTGCTGTTACCCTGCAGCCGCAGGTCGGTAAAACAGTGAGTCGCTTCCGCAAAAACGGCGCACTGGAAAGCATACGCGGCAGCACCGTGATCGAGTATCAGCTCAGCTTTCCATCAGATGAAAAAAGCGGCTGACAAACCCGCTCAGCCGCCGTTTTCAAATTGCGTCGAGATGATTCAGTTGCGATAAACCGTATTGTTCTCGATCCGCACTCGGCTGCCGACGCTGAGGTCGTAGGCGCTGTTTTGTACCACGGTTTGATACGCGCCATTATCGAGCCGCACACCGATCTGGTACTGGCCACCGCCGCCCTGATTTTGGCCGATGCGGTTACCGATGATCGCGCCACCGATCGCGCCGACTGCCGCCGCCGCAACTTGGCCGTTGCCGCCACCGACTTGACTACCTAGCAAGCCGCCGATTAAGCCGCCGAGCAGGCTGCCACCCATCGCGCTATTCCCTCCCGAACCCTGCGTCATCTGGATCGATTCGATCACGCCATAAGCCACGCCGTATTGTTGCGGTGCTGATGGATAGGACTGGGACTGTGGATAAGCTTGCGGATAGGTTTGCGCGCCGTACTGGCCGGGATAGCCGAATTCGGCACAACCGGCGAGCAGGCTGGTGGCAAGCAGGCCGGCGATCAGGGGTTTGTGCAATGTGTTCATGGCGCACCTCGTTGTTTGGATGGCTTCATTACAGGCCATTTCTTGCCGTAGCGCCACATTCAAGTCGTAACGAGTGCAACAAATTGTATCTATTCAGTCTGTCTGTTTCTTGAATGGAAACGCTTGCTGCTTGAGAAAACCGTCCGGCATGTAATCGCCCACCACACCGTATTTTTCCGGGAACTGACGGTCGGTCTTGACCGCCGTGCCGAACAGGTAATCGAGGAAGGCGTAATGCGCCGAATAATTTTTATCGATCGCCGCATCGTCGGAAGAATGGTGCCAATGGTGAAAATCCGGCGTCACTGCCAGATATTTCAACGGCCCCCACGGCAGATGCACGTTGGCGTGATTGAACACCGCCTGAAAACCGACCACGATGATGTACGCATCCATCACCGATTTCTCGAAACCACACACATACAGCGGCCCCAGCACGCAAACGCGCGTAAAGACCAACTCCAGCACGTGCATGCGCGAACCGGCGATCCAGTCCATCGTCTTGGCGCTGTGGTGTACCGCGTGGAAGCGCCACAGAAACGGCACTTCGTGATAAGCGCGGTGCGTCCAATATTGCATCAGATCCGCCACCAAGATGCACAGCAGCAGTTGCGGGATGAAGGGAATGCTACGCACCATGTCTTGAAAACCGCCGTGCACCATCCAGCCGAACACGCGATGGATCATGAAGTTGACGATCAAGAGAATCAAGCCGACCAAGAAATGGTTGACGATGAAATGCACCATATCGGTTTGCCATTCCTTGCGGAATATCGACTGGCCTTTATACAAAGGGAACATTTTTTCGATCAACACGAAAATCATGGTGGAACCGAGCAGGTCGAGGATGAACCAATCGAGGCCGATGTAAGGCGTATGGTCGGGGAAGTCGCCGACCGGCACGCGCGAACCGCCCAGTGCGACCGCGATGGCAACCATCGCCAGCGCCACGATGCTCAGACTACGCGCCTTGCCGCGAATGATATTCGCCAGCGACAAACCGCCGGCGATGCACAGCGCAGCAAACAGCACATGACGCAAAACATCGACCGAATACTGCTTGCGCAGCTCCGGCGTGGTCAGATATTCGGGAAAGTGAAAGGCGATCACACCCAGCAGGCACAGCAAGCCCAGCGTAAAAGCGATGGAGCCGCTGACCATGCCGCGACCTGTCGGCATGTCACCGCTATCCTGCAGGATGCGGGAGGTGTCTCCAATGACATTCTTCGCCATTTTGGCCGGCGCAGCGAGAGTCTGGTCGAGCGGTTTCTGTTTTGCCGGAGTCGGGTCGGATGTAGTCATGGGCGTGGCGAGGAAAAGGTTGTCGGCTAGGCCGGAAAGCGCGGAGCTTAGTAATGTAGCAATGTTGGCCGGCGGGCGTCAATCGACACCATGTAAACAAAACAAAAGCTGGATTTTTCGCACATATGTGCTAAATTGGCGGCATGGATACCGCCGTTCTTAGCAAAAGCGAACTCACTTTCGCCGCCATCGTCGATGCGGCGCTGGACATGGCCGCCGCCGAAGGGATTGGTCGCTTGTCGCTGGGCGAGATCGCCAAGCGCATGGACATCAGCAAGAGCGGTGTGTTTTCCCGGGTCGGCTCGCTGGAGGCGCTGCAGATGGCGGTGCTCGACGAGTTCGACCGCCGCTTCGTCGAGGCCGTGTTCCAGCCGGCCATGACGCAGCCGCGCGGCTTGCCGCGTCTGCATGCGCTGATGGAAAACTGGATCAAGCGGATCGGCAACGCGCGCGAGCTCAATAGTTGCCTCTATATCGCCGGTTCGTTCGAGTTCGACGATGTGAGCGGCAGCCTGCGCGACCGCCTAGAGCAGGGCGTACTGCGCTGGCGCGACACCTTGCGCCGCACCGTGCTGCAAGCGCAAGAGGCAGGGCAGTTGCGGCCGGACACCGATGCGGAACAACTGGTGTTCGAGATTTACAGCCTGATCGTCGGGCTGATGCACGATGTACGCTTTCTGCACGACCCGCAGACGGCAGATCGCATGCGCAATGCGTATGCGCGGTTGATTTCGACCTACCGCAGTTTTCACTACCATGCCGGATAGCCGGGGTGGATGGTGGTGCGGCGTTTTTTTGCATTAAATTCGCACGCATGTGCGAAACAAGGAGATTGATATGTTGACATTCCTGATCCTCGGCGTCGTCCTGATCGGCGTCTGTTCCCTGCGCGGACTGCTGACTCTGTTGGCGCAACTGCCGCGCAGCAATGCGGATTTCCAGTGCTTCATCCTCGACGACGCCGAAGCGCGCCGCAGCTTGTCCATCGCGGCAGGCCCGGCGCATGACGACGTCGTCCCCTGCGTTGTTCAACCCACCTGACCGGAGCCCATCATGCAAGATCCCGTCGTCATCGTCAGCGCCGTCCGCACCCCGCTCGGCGCATTTCAGGGCGTGCTGTCGCCCTTATCCGCCAACGAACTGGGCGCGGTTGCCATCCGTGCCGCCATCGAACGCGCCGGCTTGCAGTCCGGGCAGGTGCAGGAAGTCATCATGGGCAATGTCCTGATGGCGGGGCAAGGTCAAGCACCGGCTCGGCAAGCGGCGATCAAGGCCGGCGTGCCGGTCTCGGCCGGCGCGGTCACGCTGAACAAGGTGTGCGGTTCCGGCATGCAAGCGGCGATGTATGCGCATGATGCGCTGCTGGCCGGCAGCAGCGAGGTCGTGGTCGCTGGCGGCATGGAGTCGATGAGCAATGCGCCCTATCTGTTGCCCAAGGCGCGCGGCGGTTATCGCGTTGGGCATGGCGAGATTCTCGACCACATGTTGCTCGACGGCTTGGAAGATGCCTACGAAAAAGGCCGCTCGATGGGCAGCTTCGGCGAAGCGTGCGCGACGCAATACGGCTTCAGCCGCGAGCAGCAGGACGCCTACGCCATCGCGACGGTCAAGCGCTCGCAGGCGGCGGCGAGTCAAGGTGCCTTCGATTGGGAAATCGCGCCGGTGACGATGGCGACGCGCACCGGCGATGTCGTGGTCAGTGCCGACGAGCGTCCGCCGAAAGTGAATGCGGAAAAAATTCCCAATTTGAAGCCGGCGTTCCAGAAGGATGGCACCATCACCGCCGCCTCGTCATCGGCCAATGCCGACGGCGCTGCCGCGCTGCTGTTAATGCGCGAATCGACTGCGAAAAAACTTGGCTGCAAACCACTCGCGCGCATACTCGGCCACACTCGTCATTCGCAGGAACCGGCATGGTTCACCACCGCCCCGGTCGGCGCGATCGAAAAGCTGTACCGAAAAGTCGGCTGGCGCACGGCGCAAGTCGATCTGTTCGAGATCAACGAGGCCTTCGCCGTCGTGCCGATGGCGGCGATGCAAGAGCACGGCATTCCGCGCGACAAGGTCAACGTGCACGGCGGCGCGTGCGTGCTGGGCCACCCGATCGGCGCATCCGGCGCGCGCATCATCGTCACCCTGATCGGCGCACTGCAGCACACCGGCGGCAAGCGCGGCGTGGCTTCGTTGTGTATCGGTGGCGGGGAAGCGACTGCGATGGCGATCGAACTCATCTGACAACGCGCTTGCCTGAATGGTACGAACACAGCGGTCAACCCAGCTTGACCGCTGTTCGTTTACGGGTTTAGCATCGATCCAAGGCCGCTTGCTGCCCGTCGTCCCCGCCGCTCCTGCGGTATGGTGAAAGCAAGCCGTACGTCGTACTCTGGCCAACCTTTGCCAGCGTCGAGAACGGGGACTCCGACACCGCGCAAGCGGCGTGCTGGCGATAAAGGATTGCCATGATATTCACCAAAGAAGCACTCAAGGCCGAGGCACGTCTGTTGCGTGCCCATTTCGCTCTCAGGCATGGACTGGAATTGTCCGTCGGACAATCGCTGGAAGCCGTTGCCGCCACTAAGAACTATCCCAACTGGGATGCCGCTTCAGCCGCCGCTGCAGGCGATGTGGACAAGGCGGCTGCCATCGAGAAAGAAGTACGCATCGCGGTGCGCAAGGACAGTAGCACCGACGATATCTACCGGCTGGTCTGCCGCAACCTGCGCGTCGCGCCCGACCATGTCGCCTTCCTGATCGACGAAGACGATGAACGTTCCAGCGCCGAC
>JAFECY010000286.1 GCA_018241865.1 Pseudomonadota bacterium
CGACAAAATCAAGACCAGCTACCCGCAGCAAGCAGAGCGCGGCTGTATTTGATAGGGCTGCGTTTATGCAGCGTAATCCTAGAGCGCGATGCTTGGCGGTTTTGCCGTCAGCGCATGCAGACAGGCCGGGCACAGACAGCGACTCGGATTGGATTGCGTAGCTAGCCCACTCATTTCTTGTGCGGACAGCCGGGGGACTTGCATACACCAGCAAGCTTGTTGTGCAGTTTTTTGCTGCGCCGTTACCACCATGCAGCAAGAAAAATCAGCGCCGCAGCGCGGGCAAGTGCTCATTCTTCGACAGGTTTTTTTACGGGTGCGTTCGCGTTGCCGCCTTGCGTATCCAGCTTGCGCATGGCACGTCGAAGTAATTGCATTTGACCGGTGAAGTGGTAACAGGCGTCGCACAGCATGATGTGGGCGCGCAGGCGGGTGCGCTCGATCAATGACAACTCGCGGTCCAGGCCTTCGGATGTCAGGCGGTGCACATCTTTACAAGTGAGCTTGAACCTCATCACGCCTTTCCTTTTTGCGGTCGTTGCGGCTGATTGCCGAACCAGTTGACATCCAGGCATGCGCGCAGGCGCAAGCGTGCGCGATACAACATCACCCAAGCATTAGACGGGGAAATCGCCAGTTCCTTACAGATTTCTTCGGTGTCCAGTTCCAGCCATTCGCGCATCATGAAAATCCGCGCGGTTTTTTCCGGCAGTTTTTCCAAGCAGATTTCCAGCACGCGGAAGAAATCCTTCTGTTCCAGCGTCGCGTCCGGGCTGCCCCAATTGCGCGGCCGCTCCAGTGTGTGGCCGTCGGCGGCGAACAGAACGTCGATCACGTCGTCCTCGGATTGGTCGCCGGCCACGTCGAGTTGTTTCAGGCGTTGGCCGCTGCGCAAGAGGTCGATGATCTTGTGTTTCATGATGCCGATCACATAAGTCTTGAGCGAAGACTGTCCGGCGAAGCTGTCCGGCTTTTCCAGCACCGCGATCAGCGCATCCTGCACCACGTCCTCGGCCTGACTTTCGTTGCGCAATTGCAGCAAGGCGAAGCGCAGCAGGATCGGGCGCAGCGTTTCGAGTTGGACATGCAGATCGGTAGGGGGAAGGGTGCTTGTCATTTGGGCAAAAGACTAGCCGAACAAGGCGGCAAAGACAAGCCGGGCGCAGATAATCGGGCGCAGCGTGGCACCGCATTCCTGTAAAATCGCGAAATCATTTTTCAGGACCGGCCATGACCACCCAACACCCCGATCTCGCTACCGTTTCTTCCCATATCAAGGCCGAGATCCTCGCCGAAGCGCTGCCCTATATCCGCAAGTTTCATGGCAAAACCATCGTCGTCAAATACGGCGGCAATGCCATGACCGAGGAGCGCCTCAAGCACGGCTTCGCCCGCGATGTGATCCTGCTGAAACTGGTCGGCATGAACCCGGTGGTGGTGCACGGTGGCGGCCCGCAGATCGACAACGCGCTCAAGCGGCTCGGCAAGCAAGGTACCTTCGTGCAAGGTATGCGCATCACCGACGAAGAAACCATGGAAGTGGTCGAGTGGGTGCTGGGCGGCGAGGTGCAGCAAGATATCGTCATGCTGATTAACCATTACGGCGGTCAGGCGGTCGGACTGACCGGCAAGGATGGCGGCCTGATCCGCGCGCGCCGGATGCAGATGCCGGACAAGGAAAAGCCGGGCGCATTCCTCGACATCGGTTTCGTCGGCGAGATTGAAGCAATCAACCCGGCGGTGGTCAAAGCCTTGCAGGATGATGCTTTCATTCCCATCATCTCGCCGATCGGTTTCGGCGAAGACGGCCAAGCTTACAATATCAACGCCGACGTGGTGGCCGGCAAGATCGCCGAAATCCTGAAAGCGGAAAAACTCATCATGATGACCAACATCGCCGGCGTGCAAGACAAGAGCGGCAAGCTGGTCACCGACCTCTCCGCGCGCGAGATCGACGAAATGTTCGCCGACGGCACCATCTCCGGCGGCATGCTACCGAAAATTTCCTCGGCGCTGGATGCCGCCAAGTCGGGCGTCAACACGGTGCACATCATCGACGGCCGCATCGAGCATTCGCTGTTGCTGGAAGTGCTGACGGAACAAGCGTTCGGTACGATGATACGGTCGCATTGACCTGACATGACTCCCTCCCCTTCAAGGGGAAGGGCCTTCTTAGGACGCGACTGCCTGCGCCCTTTTCTCGTCTCAATAAATCTTCTCCACCGTATAGCCGCGTGCGCGCAGCAATGCCGGCACACCTTCCTTGCCAACCAAGTGCAGCAAGCCCACGGCAACAAAAATTTTATCGTCGGTTTGCAGCAGCGTCGCAATCTTCTCGCTCATGGTGTGGTTGCGCTGTGCGAGTAAGATGCGTCGGGTGAAGTCGGCGGCGACGGTTTTTTCTGCCAGCATGTCTGCCATCAGTGCATCGATTTTTTTCGTGTCGGCGTTGCCCCAAGCATCGAGTAATGCGCGCATTTGCCGTTTGGATTTGCCGCTCTTGAGTTCATCGAGCGTTTCGCGCAGATATTGTTCTTGCTGCGTCGCGCTCAGGTTGTCGAACAGGCTGAATTGGTAATCGGCGCTTTCCAGTCCTGCCACGGCCTTGCCTTGATTGGTGGCCAGCGTCATCAAATACATGTCGGTGCCCAGCGTGGCCTCGTAGCCGGCTTGGGTGTACGCCGCCAGCGCCAGCATATTGGCTGCCATGGTTGGTTTCATGCGCGCTGCGGCATCTATCGACAAGCCTTGTTTGTTGAGTGCTTGCTGTAGGCGGCGCAGCGTATCGGCAGAGATATGTTTGTCCAGCGCGTCGCCTTCGCCGTACATGCCGTATTTTTGCACGGCCGCTAGCAGCGTTGCCGTGTCGCGCATATCGACTTCGATCAACAGTTTGTTTGATTCGGTGAAGGCGCGCATCACACGCGGCTCCAGTGGATAAAACGCGGGTTTGCCGACGTGGATGGTGCCGAACAACCAAGCGACATGCCCCTGCTGGCCTTGCTGACTGACGCGATACAGCGCACCGCGTGGCGGTGTCTGCTGTTGTGCGGATTGATCGTCTGCCGTTTTGCTGTCGTTGAGATCGCGCGCCTGTAGCTGCCACGACATCACACCGATCAAGAAGCCGACTGCATATACAATTGTCCGACGCATACTTGTTTCCTCATTTTCCAGAAGCTGTTTCCCGATGCCCGCACTGACTTGGCTGTTCGATCTCGACAATACGCTGCACGACGCATCGTACGCGATTTTCCCCGCCATCAACGCCAACATGAATGCCTACATGGCGCAGGTGTTGGGTGACGGCGCTACCCCGGCCGACCCCGCGCATGTCAATTACCTGCGCCATGAATACTGGCGGCGTTACGGCGCGACGCTCTTGGGCATGGTGCGCCATCATCAAGTGCGAACGGAGGATTTTTTGCGTGAAGCGCACCGCTTCGACGACCTGTCCGCCATGATTCGTGCCGAACGTGGTCTTGGGCGTTTGCTCAAGCGTCTGCCTGGCAAAAAAATTCTGCTCACCAACGCGCCGCGCCGTTACTCGCGCGAAGTGTTGCGCCACCTCGGCTTGCACCGACATTTTGCCGACCACATTCCGGTCGAAGCCATGCATGTGCACGGGCAGTTGCGGCCTAAACCATCCAAAGTACTGCTACGCAAACTACTGGCGCAATATCGTATTGCGCCGCAACGCACGGTGCTGGTCGAGGATACCGTCGGCAATCTGAAGGCCGCTAGGGCGCTGGGTCTGCGTACGGCATGGGTCACGCAATACTTGCCGACCGACCCCAATTCTCTGGCACAATCCATCCATCCGACGCGCATGCGGCTGACAAGACTACCCGCATACGTCGATGTCAAAGTAAAATCGGTGCGACACCTCCCCGGCAGTCTGGCTAGACTGCGCTAACCTGCTGATAACTCAAAACGATATGGCAACCACCAAACCGGGCGAACGCAAGCTGCAAATCCTGCAAACTCTGGCCTCGATGCTGGAGCAACCCAAAGGGGAAAAAATCACCACCGCCGCGCTGGCCGGCAAGCTGGACGTATCCGAAGCGGCGCTCTATCGTCACTTCGCCAGCAAGGCGCAGATGTTCGAGGGGCTGATCGAATTCATCGAATCGACCGTGTTCGGCCTCATCAACCAGATCACCCAGCAACAGGAAAACGGTTTGCTGCAAGTGCAGGCCATCACCGGCATGTTGCTCAATTTCGCCGAGCGCAATCCCGGCATGACCCGCGTCATCATCGGTGACGCGCTAGTCAACGAAGACGATCGGCTGCAGGCGCGCATGAACCAATTCATCGAGCGCGTCGAACTCGCCATCAAGCAGGCGCTGCGCGTCGCAGTTACGCAGAACCAAATCAAAGAAACGGAAGTCGCCACCCGCGCCAGTATGATGACGAGTTTGGTGATCGGCCGTTGGCACCGTTATGCCAAGACCGGCTTCAAGCTCAATCCTTCCGAAGGCGCGCAGGCACAGATTGCCTTGATGCTGGTCTGATCTGCTGTCAGCGGCGCACGGCCGCTCGCCTTACAATAGACCCTGCGCCGCCCGAGTCCGTGTTGCTTGTGGCGACCACGGTTCTATCTCCACTTCGCCCACCTCACCCACAGCTTCATGGCAGCCGCCCATCTGGATTGCTACGCTCTGCTTGACGATCATGCCGCTAGCGCGACTGATCGCCGTTCGCGTCTGTACTCCGATTGTTGCGGTGTGTTGGCTTGCGACAGCGCGGCAGCGTTGCCGCGCTTGCTGGACGACATGCAACGCGAAGTCGCCGCCGGCAAGCATGCCGTGGCCTTGTTCAGCTACGAACTCGGCGCGGCGCTGCATGCCGTTGCGCCACGTGCGGACGGTACGCCTTGGGCGCAAGTTTTGTTGTTCACGCATTGCGCCACGCTCAGCGCCGAAGAAGTCGATGCTTGGCTACAGCAAGACTCGCCAGCCGGCGTCGCCCATCTGCGCGCCAGCGCGACCGAAACGGACTTCAGCGAAGCGGTCGCGCGCATCCATCGTTACCTCGAAGCCGGCGACACCTACCAAGTCAATTACACCTACCGCCTGCGCTTCGATGCGTACGGCGAACCGCGCGCGCTGTATCGCATGCTGCGCACCAGCCAGCCGGCACCTTACGGCGCGCTGATCGGCTTGCCCGATGGCCGCGCCGTATTGTCGCTGTCGCCGGAACTGTTCGTGCGCCATCACGATGGCGTGCTGACGGCGCGGCCGATGAAAGGCACCGCGCCGGCCGGCGATGACGCAACACAAAATGCGGAACGTTCTGCCGCGCTGGCCGCCGACCCCAAGAACCGCGCCGAGAATGTGATGATCGTCGATCTTTTGCGCAACGACCTCGGCCGCGTCGCCGTGCCCGGCTCGGTGCAGGTGTCGCAACTGTTCGATGTCGAACGGTTCGGCAGCGTGTTGCAAATGACCTCCACCATCACGGCCACCGTGCCCGATAACGTAACGTTGCCCGAACTGTTCACCGCGCTATTCCCCTGCGGCTCGATCACCGGCGCGCCCAAGCATCGCACCATGCACATCATCCGCGAACTGGAGCCGGATGCGCGCGGCCTCTACACCGGCGCGATCGGCTGGTTCGCTGCGCCACCGGCAGAAAAAACCATCGGCGATTTTTGTTTGTCGGTGCCGATCCGCACCCTGCTGTTGCAGCCGCAGCGTGAAGGCGTGCGCAGCGGCGAGCTGGGCGTCGGTGCCGGCATCGTCCACGACAGCAGCGCGCAAGAGGAATATGCCGAATGTCGTCTCAAGGCGCGCTTCCTCACTGGCCTGCGTCACGATTTTTCGCTACTGGAAACCATGCGCGCCAGCGTCGATGGCTGCGCGTATCTGGAACGGCACCTAGCGCGCTTGCGGGCATCCGCCGCCTATTTCGGTTTCGTATGGCATGAGCAAGCCGTGCGCGACCAACTGCAACAAGTCTGCGCCGCCTTGCCGCCGGGCGCGCATCGCCTGCGCCTCGTGCTCGATCAAGACGGCCATTGCGCCATTCAAACCGCGCCGCTGTTGTCATTGCAAGAGCCGGTCGGCCTGCTGCTGGCGCAGCAACGCACCCGCACCGACGCCCTGTTCTTGCGCCACAAGACCACGCAGCGCGCCGTTTATGATGCGGCTTGGCGTGACGCCGAAGCGCAAGGCGCATTCGACGCCCTGTTCTGCAACGAGCGCGGCGACGTGACCGAAGGCGCGCGCAGCAATTTGTTCGTCAAACTGGATGGCCGCTGGTACACGCCGCCCTTGTCGGCTGGTTTGTTGCCCGGCGTGATGCGCAGCGTGCTGCTCGACGATCCGGCATGGCAGGCAAGCGAACGCAGCATCACTATCAGCGACTTGCGCGCAGCAGAGGAAGTCGTCGTGTGTAATGCTTTGCGCGGCGTGTTGCGGGCAAGAATACAATGGCAAGAACGATGACCAAGGAGAAAGCATGATCCCCGCACAAGAAGCATTGCAGCGCCTGCAGGACGGCAACCGCCGTTTCGTTTCCCAACTCGACGCCGACTGGAAGCAAGAGCACGTGCGGCGCAAGGAACTGGTAACGGATCAGGAACCGTTCGCCATCATCCTCGGTTGTTCCGATTCGCGGGTACCGGCCGAGATCGTGTTCGATCAGGGTGTGGGCGACTTGTTCGTGATCCGCGTGGCCGGCAATATCGTCGCGCCCTCGCAAATCGGCAGCATCGAATTCGCCGCCGAGCGTTTCGGCACCCGGCTGGTGGTGGTGCTCGGCCACTCGCAATGCGGCGCGGTGACTGCAACGCTGGACGCATTGCAGCAGCCCGGCGGAACCGCGTCGCGCAACCTACTCTCCATCGTTGACCGCATCCAACCCACAGTGCAAACCCTACTGGAAACCGAACTGCGGCACGACAGACACGCCCTGATGCATCAAGCAGTACGCGCCAACATCCGCGCCTCGGTCAACCAGTTGCGGCACGGCTCGCAGATTTTGGAGAATCTAGTGGAGCAGGGCGGCTTGCGTATCGTCGGGGCGGAGTATGCGCTAGAGACGGGATCGGTGGAATTTCTGGATATGGTTTGAGCCGGATCGTCACGGCCAAATACATGGAAACGCGACTTGCGAAATTGACGCTTTTGTCCTTTTGGTTATACCCTGCAGATTCTTCGTGCATTCGGTGAGAATCAATGGCACGCGGATTCCAGACGAGCTGGGTTGGATTTTCCTTGTTTTCGCTGGACGGTTAATTTATCAAAATGCAAATTAAATCAAGTTAGGCATCACGCGACATGTGCGAGCACTACGTTCTGCGATCCGCCCTTCAGTCAAAGGACATTGAAGCGTTGTGGCAAGCGCTGGCTCAACTTCCCAAGCGAGAAGGCGCTCCGTATCTCGCTGAGGCGCTGCTGGCAAACTGGCATGAGTCCCATGAAGACATCGTCTTTGAGCTCGGGCTCATAGGCGATTCGCGCACATCCAAGTCTGTGGCTCAGGCGGCTCAAACGACCTTCGACTACATGGTCAGTTGGGGAACTCTTCAGGAGTTCCAGCGCAAGTGCGCGTATGCGCTAGCCCGGATTGGCAGCGAGGAATCTCGGGAGGCACTTCAGGCTCTCACAAAGCACTCGGATCCAAACCTTCGGGAGTACGGCGAAGAGGGCTTGCAGCACTGGCCGCTGCCTTACCGAGAAGGTAAGTATGCCTAGCACTTGGCATCTAGCCGCCATCCATACTGGACACCGGTGTCCGCGAACAGTGCTGCCTAACCCTTCCATCGAGCTGACGTCCAACGGGCTGCGCCCGTCGGCCGCAGCTCATGTCAAACGTTGGGCTTATTAATGGACGCACAAAACTTCTATATAGCGATTGAGACACTTGTAAAAGAAGCTGTGCCAGACGGTCTGGAGCGTGTGCGCCTATTGAACGAGTTAGAAAAGTTTCGTTTGTTGCGTCCTGATAATCCACCTGCCAAAGGGCTTATGGCAGACGTTGAACTTGTTATAAGCAAGCGTTTAATTACAGAGCGTCATGCGAACTTGATTAAAGAAATAGCACATTACTGGATATGACAAGCGGTGAGTTGAGTCATAGGATTTTATTTGCTGCAAGTGTTGGCCAACTTGTTATTCAACGCAGACACGCAGCAGTAAGGTTGCTGCTTCGCGGCGCGTGCTGTGTGCCGCTCATTTCAGCGTTAACGCCTTCCTTTTATCCATATTTAAAGCCATATAGTTATATGGCTAATTGGCGTTCCTGTGCTAGACTGCTCTCATGGCGAAAACCCGATTTGAATGGGATACAGAAAAGGACGCGGAAAACCAAGCGAAGCATGGCGTGCCGTTTTCTTTGGCGCAATATGCCTTTTCTGATCCCAATCGGGTGATTGCGGAAGATATTGCTCATAGTGAGACAGAGAAGCGCTATTTTTGCTTCGGCACAGTGAATGGCGGCGTTTTGACTGTTCGGTTTACTTACCGTGGCAATGCTATCCGCATCTTCGGTGCCGGCTACTGGCGGAAAGGAAAGGGAATGTATGAACGCGAAAATTAAATACACTGATGAACCTATCGAGGCTAAGGTCATTCAAGATTTTCTGCCTCCGCCGGAGGAGTTGGCATTTCGTGAAGAGGGTGTAAAAGTCACCATTGCTCTCAGTAAGAAGAGCATTGCGTTCTTCAAGTCTGAGGCGGCGAAACATCACACGCAGTATCAACGGATGATTCGTAAACTCATAGACTCTTACGTGGAGACCTATGACAAGCCTTTGACATCCCGCTCAACACGAGCCGCCCGTAAGCGGGTTTCTGGTTAGCGAAGCGTTGGGGCGTTGCGGCAACCCGGCGGCACCGCGTCGCGCAACCTACTCTCCATCGTTGACCGCATCCAACCCACCGCGCAAATTTTGCTGGAAACCGAACTGCGGCACGGCTCGCAGATTTTGGAGAACCTGGTGGAGCAGGGCGGCTTGCGTATCGTCTGGGCGTCACGATCAAACGCATGGAAACGCGACTGGCGACATTGACGCTTTTGTTATTTTGGTCATACTCTGCCTATTCTTCGCGCATTCGGTGAGAATCAATGGCCATGCGGGTTCCAGACGAGCTAAGTTGCATTTTCCTTGTTTTCGCTGGTCGGGTAATTTATCAAAATACAAATTAAATCAAGTTGGGCGCTCAACAACCATGACTAGCCATTACGACTGGAAAAACGGAGAGCAAGCCTGTCCATCTTGCGGCTGGGTCGGCCTCGGAAGTGACACGGAAATAGGCGAGATTTTCAACGACGGGGCTGAATATCACTGCCCGGATTGCAATTACCGTTTCGGCTACATCGCCTACCCTTTATTGAGCGAGAGTCTTACAGACTCGCGCGCACCACAAAGCGACCGAATATTCGCTGAAATAGCCACGCGCCACACTCCTGGCGTCAATGCATCATTCACTATTAAGAATTTAGCGCACGCATACTTGCGCACCTTGCTGCTCTGGCTCATCGCTTGCTTTATCGGTTCGCTCTTAACCGGCTGGATTAGCGCATGGGCTGGTGATCGTGGCGGCTGGGAGGGGCAGCTAGTTCAAATAGTTTTTGGCTTCGCAGGCGCCGTTGCATTCCTTGCATTTCTCATGTTCTGTGTCTTGCTCTATAGTTGGTTCAGTAGCTATAAGCTGGCACTGCGAGACTCTGCTGAGCTCAATAGCAACCGGGAACTCTTTATGCATCGCTATCGTGATGTGTTTGGCCCCATTCCGTGGCGCTAGTTGTGCCCCATACAACG
>JAFECY010000287.1 GCA_018241865.1 Pseudomonadota bacterium
GAGAAGAAAACATGTTGGCGCCGGCCAGCATTTCAGCGATCAAATCTTTGAACTCTGCGCCTTCGCCCATCAACTGAAAGCCATCTTGTTGAATCATCATGCTCTACTCCTCCTGAAAATTATCGTGGCAATGTCGCTTATATTGTTGTGCAAACTTCCTTTGCTACCGCCCCTACTTCATTGCAATTTACAATTGCGCTTCTTGGTAATCGAGAATTTCTTCCTGGCGGCGCATGACCTCGTCGCTGATGTCGTTCGCGCGCCAGAGCCGAATCAATTCCTTGCGCTTGGCCTGGATAGCGACACACCGCAACTGTAGCAGCATAGCGTCTTGCGCGGTCGGCTCCAAGCCGCCGGGCGCGGCCAGCGCAACGCCGCTGGCAATTTCGATCCGCAAATGATCGGCCCACTCCTGCGGCGCGCCGGCGGTAGCGAGCTGGTCGTCGATCGCGGCAATCGCAGCGGCGCGCATGGCGTTGCGAATGTGTTCTTGTTCCGCATCCACGCTCAGCCCTGCATCCACTTTGAGCACGCGGATCAGCGGAGCGAGCGTCAGCCCCTGACCGATCAATGTGGCGGCGATAAAGAAGAACGTCAGAAAAATAATCAGGTCGCGCGCCGGAAAGAGACTACCGTCCGCCAATGTCATCGGCAGCGCCAGCGCGGCAGCCAGCGAAACGATGCCGCGCATGCCGCACCAACCGATGATGACCAACTCACGACTGTGCGGCCGCTGCTCCTTTTCGTGCAAACTACCGCTCAACCAATGCGGCAACCACGCCGCCGGAAAAACCCAAGCGAAACGCACCACGACGGCCACCACGGTAATCAAGGTGCCCAGCCATAACAAATCCTGCAGCGGATAGCGGCTCAAATTGTCCATCACTGCCGACATCTGAATGCCAATCAAAATGAATACCAAACTGTTGAGAATGAACACCAGCACATTCCACACCGAGCGCGCCATGATGCGCATTTCGGCCGAGACGATCTCCGGCGCATACCGTCCGCGCACCAGCCCGGCCGCCACCACCGCCAGCACACCCGACACATGCAAAAATTCTGCCGCCATGTAGGCCGCATACGGAATCGTCAGCACCGTGATGACTTCGATAAACGGATCGCCAAGCCGACGATGCACGGCGATGTACACATACGCAAGCAGAATGCCGATCAGCAAACCGCCGACCGACACCCAAGCGAATTGCGCACTTGCCGCGCCAAAAGAAAACGAACCCGTCAACACGGCCGCGACCACCAGCTTGTACATCACCAGACCGGAGGCATCGTTGACTAGGCTTTCGCCTTCGAGGATGGTGACGACATGACGCGGAATATGCAGCCGCGACAAAATCGCCGTCGCCGCAACCGCATCCGGCGGCGAAACGATCGCCCCCAACACGAACGCCGCCGCCCACGGCACGGACGGCACCATCAGCTTGAGCGTAACGCCGACCGCCAGCGTGGTCGCGATCACCAAACCGATGGCTAGTAGGCCAATCGGACGGAGATGCGCCTTGAAATCAGTCCAAGATGTCAGCAACGCGGCTTGGTACAGCACCGGCGGCAGAACGATCACCAACAAGAGTTGCGGATCGAACGGAAATTGCGGCAAATTCGGAATCAGCCCGAGCAACGCACCACCGACGACCAACGCGATCGGATAGGGCAACTTGAAATGCCGCGCCAGCCAACTGAGCGCGACCGCGCAAATCAGCAATAGCAGGAGCAGTTCGAGCAGGAGCATGGGGTGTTTTTACGGGTGAGTGTATGGGTTTGTCGCGCAGGACGGTGATCCGGCATGATGGGACGGCAGTGTAGCAAACAGGAGGCCACGAACTGGGAAATCCGCAGCGTCGCCGCAACGCCAAAATGCAAAGCAGACGGCTGTGATGGGGCAATTGTGTCACCAACACACCTCTGTCGCTCAGCCAGCAATGAATGTTCGGCGCGACGGCTCGTATAGAGCCATACAGCAGCGGACGGAAATACGAAAATCAGAGGCACTCCGCCTTTTGGTATACTTACTCACAGTAGCAATTTCACATCACCCCTTCCGCGGCTAGACCAAATTTCAATCGGCAGGTTGGGTCAAACTCAACCCGTACGAACACGTATTTTTATGGTTCATATTACTCCTGTCGTTCTCTGTGGCGGATCAGGCACACGTCTCTGGCCCCTGTCTCGCAAGAGTTTCCCCAAACAGTTTGTGCCGTTGATCGGCGACAAAAGCCTATTGCAATTAAGCTTGGAGCGGGTAGCGAAACCCGGCAGCCGGGTGATCGCTGTTGCATCGGAAGAGCATCGCTTCATGGTGACCGATGCCATGCAAGCCGCACACATGGCCGGCGAAGTAATCCTTGAGCCGGTAGCACGCAATACTGCTGCGGCAATGGCACTTGCCGCACTGCGGGCAGAGCAAACGGATCAGGACTTATTGCTGTTTTGCCCCTCGGATCAACATGTGCCGGATATTGCCGCGTTTAGACAATCTATTGAACAAGGCATTGCCGCAGCCGAATCCGGTGCCATAGTGGTTTTTGGCGTGCTGCCCAGCTTTCCGAGCACCGCCTATGGTTACATTCAGCAAGGAGCAGACCGCTCCGATGGCAGTCACCAAGTCGCGCGCTTCATCGAAAAGCCGGATGCGGCCAAGGCACAAGATTTATTGCTGAGCGGGAACGTCTTGTGGAATGCGGGCATTTTCCTGTGCAAAAAAAGCGTCCTTATCAAGGCTCTTGCGCAACACGCGCCGGATATTCTCCAAGCTTGCAGCGATGCGATCGCACAAAGCAAGAAAGAACAATCGCCCACCGGGCATACTTTTATCCGTCCGAACGCAGACAGTTTTGCTTCTTGCCGTGCGCAAAGCATCGATTATGCAGTGATGGAAGCACACGCCAACGTTGCCGTTGTTCCCTTCCGAGGACAATGGAGCGATGTCGGAAGCTGGAATGCGGTAGCCGATCTCTACGCCGAAGACCAAGAAGGCAATCGCATTCAAGGACAAGGATTGGCGCATCAATCTAGGAATGTTTTCATCCATGCGCCGCATCGCCCAGTGGTTGCGCTTGGTACCGAAGATCTGCTCATCATCGATACGCCCGACGCCGTTCTAGTCGCCAGTCGCGGCCATGCCGAACAAGTCAAGGATGTCGTGGCCAAACTGGAAAAAAATCGGTACGCCCAAGCCGTCACGCACCGCAAGGTGGCGCGCCCTTGGGGCTGGTATGACAGTATCGACATGGGCGACCGCTTTCAAGTGAAGCGCATTGGCGTCAAACCGGGCGCAAGTTTGAGCCTGCAAAAACATCACCACCGTGCCGAGCACTGGGTGGTTGTCAAAGGTACGGCTGAGGTGACGCGGGGAAGCGACACTTTCCTGATAAGCGAAAACCAATCGACCTATATCCCTGTTGGCGAGCTGCACCGCTTGAAAAACCCTGGCATGGTGGAGCTGGAAATCATCGAAATCCAATCCGGCAGCTATCTGGGAGAAGATGACATCGTGAGAATCGAAGATAATTATGGTCGTACCAAGTGAGTTGATGTGATGACA
>JAFECY010000288.1 GCA_018241865.1 Pseudomonadota bacterium
AAAAAAATTTTCTTCGTTACTGTATCTGTCGCCATGTGCAACATGGTCAAGCCACTTCGTCCAGCTTCTTGCCGGATAGCGCCTGACGCACACTGCGGTCCATCCTTCTGGCGGCGAATTCTTCGGTGCCGTCAGCCAGCGCCTGCACCGCTGCCTTGATGGCGTCGTGATTCTGACCTTGAGCGACTTTCTTAACGTTTTCCAGCAGCGTGCTCACGCTAGCACGCTCTTCGTCCGACAACAGATTGCCATCAGCCTGCAAGGCTGATTCGGTCGCGAGGATGATGCGCTCGGCTTCAACCTGCTCTTCGCGCAAGGCGCGTGCCTGCATGTCGGCGTTGGCTGATTTGAACGAATCCTGCAGCATCTGCGCTACTTCATCGTCGCTCAAGCCGTAGGAAGGCTTGACCGTGATCGAGGATTCGACGCCGGAGCGCAGTTCGCGCGCCGACACAGACAGCAAGCCATCGGCATCGACTTGGTAAGTGACGCGGATGCGGGCAGCGCCGGCGGCCATCGGCGGGATGCCGTGCAATGCAAATTTCGCCAGCGAGCGGCAGTCGGATACCAGTTCGCGCTCGCCCTGCACCACGTGGATCGCCATCGCGGTCTGGCCGTCCTTGAAGGTAGTGAACTCCTGCGCGCGGGCGCACGGGATGGTGGAATTGCGCGGAATGACTTTTTCCGCCAAGCCGCCCATCGTTTCAATGCCGAGTGAGAGCGGGATCACGTCGAGCAGCAACCAATCGTCGCCGGGCGCACGGTTGCCGGCCAGCAGATTGGCCTGGACCGCCGCGCCGAGCGCGACCACCTTGTCGGGGTCGATATTGGCCAGCGGCGTGGTCTGGAAAAATTCGCCGACCGCCTTGCGGATGTGCGGCATGCGGGTAGCGCCGCCGACCAGCACCACGCCGTCGATATCGTCTTCGCTCAGGCCGGCGTCGCGCAGCGCTTTTTTGGCCGGAGCCAGAGTTTTTTTGACCAGATGTTGCGTAATGTCGGCGAAGGTGGCGGCAGTCAGGGTCAGGTGCACTTGCTCGCCGGATTTCAGCACGGCGTCGATTTGCGTTTCCGCCTTGGTCGAGAGCAGTTCCTTGACTTCGCGCGACTTGACCATCAACAGGCGCGTGTCTTCATCCGACAGCGGGGCCAGCTTGGCTTGCTCGATGATCCAGCACATGAGGCGATGGTCGAAATCGTCGCCGCCGAGCGCGGAATCGCCGCCGGTGGCCAGCACTTCAAACACGCCCTTGGTCAATTTGAGGATGGAAATATCGAATGTGCCGCCGCCGAGGTCGTACACCGCGTACACGCCTTGCGAGCCGTGATCGAGGCCGTAGGCGATGGCCGCTGCGGTCGGTTCGTTCAGCAGGCGCAGCACATTCAGGCCGGCCAGCTTGGCAGCATCCTTGGTGGCCTGACGCTGGGCATCGTCGAAATACGCCGGCACCGTGATGACCGCGCCGACCAGATCGTCGCCCAGTGCATCTTCGGCGCGCTGACGCAAAGTGGCGAGGATTTCGGCGGAGACCTCGACCGGGCTTTTGACGCCGGCCACGGTTTTTAGCTGCACCATGCCGGGCGTATCGAGGAACTGGTAAGGCAGGTTCTCGACGTAGGCGATGTCTTTCAGACCGCGTCCCATGAAGCGCTTGACCGAGACGATGGTGTTCCTCGGATCGGCGATCTGCGCCGCCTGCGCCTTGCAGCCGATGTGGGCGTGACCATCCGGCAGGTAGCGCACGATGGAAGGCAGCAGCGCGCGCCCTTCTTCGTCGGTCAATACTTCCGGGATGCTGTTGCGCACGGTCGCCACCAGCGAATTGGTGGTGCCGAGGTCGATGCCTACCGCCAGCCGGTGCTGGTGCGGGGCGGTTGACATGCCGGGTTCGGAGATTTGCAGGAGCGCCATGAATGAATTTTTTTACGTTACCAAGTCGAATACGTGCGCCACGTCTTCTTCAAATTTTTCGATGAACATCATACGTCGCACGCCTTGCGAGGCTTGCACGAAATCGCTCGCATCCAGTTGCTGCGTCAGTTGCGCAATTTCGGCTGTGCGTGCTGATTTCAGTTCGGCTTCCAAATTTTCCAGCGCGCCGACATCCTTGGCGGCACGGGCATCGTCCAGCGCTTCGCGCCATTCCATCTGCTGCATCAAAAAAGCCGGTGGCATGGCGGTATTGGATTCGGTCTGCAGGTCGATGCCGTTCAATTCGCACAGGTATTTGGCGCGCGCTAAGGGGTTCTTCAGCGTCTGGTATGCCTCGTTAGCGCGGGTGGCCCATTGCATGGCGACGCGCTTTTCCGCGCTGCCGGCGTTGGCGAATTTATCGGGATGCGTTTGATTCTGCACTTCGTGATACGCGCTATCCAGCGCCGCCAAGTCGATGGCGAAGCGTTGCGGCAGGTGGAAAAGGTCGAAGTGCGTCTTCATGATTGCGGGAAAGAGTTTGTGAGCCGCGCAGGCGGCGAATTACTCTGTCCCCAACTGGTTTTCAGGTTTTTGATTTGGCGGCTTTAAATACGGAAGCTTTCCCCGCAGCCGCACTCATCCTTGACGTTCGGATTGCTGAACTTGAAGCCTTCGTTCAAACCCTCGCGCGCAAAATCGAGTTCGGTGCCGTCGATATAAGACAGGCTCTTCGGATCGACAAACACTTTCACACCATGCGACTCGAACATCAAGTCTTCGGCAGCGCTTTCATCGACATACTCCAGCTTGTACGCCAAGCCGGAACAGCCGGTGGTGCGCACACCAAAGCGCAGGCCGATGCCCTTGCCGCGCCGCTCGATGTAGCGGGTGACGTGTTTCGCTGCTTTTTCCGTCAGGGTGATTGCCATCTTGCTTTCCTCTCGCTCCTCCCCTTTCAAGGGGGAGGTTGGGTGGGGGATGGGGTTGCGTGCCGTGATGCTTTAACCCATCCTCTCCCTAACCCTCTCCTTGAAGGAGAGGGGATATTCTTTATATGCTTACGCCGCTTCCTTGCTCGCGCCGTGCTTGGCCTGGTAATCCTGCACGGCGGCCTTGATTGCATCTTCGGCCAGGATCGAGCAGTGGATCTTCACCGGCGGCAGCGCCAGTTCTTCAGCGATCTGGGTGTTCTTGATCGACAGCGCCTGGTCAAGCGTTTTACCCTTGACCCATTCGGTCACCAGCGACGACGAAGCAATCGCCGAACCGCAGCCGTAGGTCTTGAACTTGGCGTCCTGGATCACGCCGTCGGCGCCGACCTTGATCTGCAACTTCATCACGTCGCCGCAAGCCGGTGCACCGACCATGCCGGTGCCGACGGTTTCGTCGCCCTTCTCGAACGCGCCGACGTTGCGCGGATTTTCATAATGGTCGAGAACTTTTTCGGAATAAGACATTTTGCTGCTCCTTCACTTTATCTAGCAGGGGGTCGAAAAACGTAGCGAGCGGTTCAGAGTTCGGTTGAGGAGCGGAAGCGTACGTGATGTACGCTGAGCACCGGAAATCGAAATATGAATCGCGCAGTAGTTTTGCGGCCTCCTGTCAATGTGCTGCCCACTGAATCGAGTTAAGGTCGATCCCTTCCTTATACATATCCCACAGCGGCGATAAGTCGCGTAGCTTACCGACTTTTTGCTTGAGCAAATTGATCGTGAAGTCGATGTCGGCATCGGTGGTGAAGCGGCCGATGGTGAAGCGAATCGAGCTGTGCGCCAGTTCGTCGCTGCGACCCAGCGCGCGCAGCACGTAGGACGGTTCCAGACTGGCTGAGGTACAGGCCGAGCCGGACGATACGGCAATATCCTTGATCGCCATAATCAAAGATTCGCCTTCGACATAATTGAAGCTGACGTTGAGGTTGTGCGGCACGCGGTGTTCCATGTCGCCGTTGATATAGACTTCCTCGATTTCGCTCAGACCCTTGGCTAGGCGGTCGCGCATGGCCTTGATGTGCGCCAGCTCGCTCTCCATTTCCTCGCGGGCGAGGCGGAAGGCTTCGCCCATGCCGACGATCTGATGCGTCGCCAGCGTGCCGGAACGCAGGCCGCGCTCGTGGCCGCCGCCGTGCATCTGTGCTTCGATGCGCACACGCGGTTTGCGACGCACGTAGAGCGCGCCGATACCTTTCGGGCCGTAGGATTTATGCGCCGAGAAGGACATCAAATCGACCTTGGTCTTTTCCAGATCGATCCTAACCTTGCCGGTCGCTTGCGCGGCATCGCTGTGGAAGATGATGCCCTTGCTGCGGCACAGCTCACCGATTTCATCGATGGGCTGGATCACGCCAATTTCATTATTGACCAGCATGACCGATACCAAGATGGTGTCCGGGCGGATCGCTTCGGCGAGCTGCTGCACCGTAATCAGACCATTGTCCTGCGGCTGCAGGTAAGTCGCTTCGTAGCCTTCGCGTTCCAGTTCGCGCACGGTGTCGAGCACGGCCTTGTGCTCGGTCTTGACCGTGATGATGTGCTTGCCCTTGGTTTTGTAGAAGTGCGCCGCGCCTTTGATGGCGAGGTTGTTGCTCTCGGTCGCACCGGAAGTCCAAATGATTTCACGCGAATCGGCATTGACCAGCTTCGCCACCTGTTCGCGCGCATCCTCGACCGCTTTCTCCGCCGTCCAGCCATACATGTGGCTGCGTGAGGCGGGATTGCCAAATTGTTCGCGCAAATACGGAATCATCTTGTCGGCGACGCGCGGATCGATCGGCGTGGTGGCCGAATAATCCATGTAAATCGGGAAATGCGGTGCCTTCAAGGTATCCAGCAAGCTTTTTTCCAAGGGGGCGTTCATTCTTTCTACTCCAAATCAAACCGCTACATTAGGGCGCACGACCGAAATCACGCGCTGCTCGGCCGATTTTTCGGCCCTTTGTCGCTGCTGTTCCACCAAATCTTTCAGGGAAACCGAATCGAGGTATTCGACCATCTTGGCGTTCAAGGTTGACCACAGATCGTGCGTCATGCAGCGGCTGCCGCCTTCGTGATCGGGGCTGTGGCAATTTTCCTTGCCGCCGCACTGGGTCGCATCGAGCGGCTCATCGACGGCGATAATGATGTCGGCAACCGTCACATCCTCGGAACGGCGGGCAAGATTATAGCCGCCGCCCGGCCCTCTGACCGACTCGACAATGCCGTGCCGGCGCAACTTGCCGAACAATTGCTCCAGATAAGACAGCGAAATTTCCTGACGGCGACTAATCCCAGCCAGCGTCACCGGCCCTTTGTCTTGGCGCAAAGCCAAGTCGATCATGGCGGTCACCGCAAAGCGGCCTTTGGTGGTCAATCTCATGACATACCCGCGTTTTTAAGCACTTCTTTTTAAGCACTTCTAGCGTTTCAGACCATCGGGAAATCATTTCAAAAAGCAATTTCCCGAATTCCCGACTACTAGACTCAAGTATATCAAAGTTGACCAATTCCGTCAGGTATTACCCTTCCCTTATTTCATGCACCAGCCATGACTGACCAGTACGGATTGTCCGGTCAAAGCATTGCTGGGGAAACCGGCCAGGAAAATTGCCGTCTGAGCGACGTCGGCGGTAGTGGTGAATTCACCGTCCACCGTGTCTTTGAGCATGACATTTTTCACGACATCCGCCTCGGAGATACCGAGTTCCTTCGCCTGTTCGGGAATTTGCTTGTCCACCAGCGGCGTGCGAACGAAGCCGGGGCAGATGACGTTGGAGCGGATGCCGTCTTTCGCGCCTTCCTTGGCCACTACCCGCGCCAAACCGAGTAAGCCGTGCTTGGAAGCGACGTAGGGCGCTTTCAGCGGCGAGGCTTCGTGCGAGTGCACCGAACCCATGTAGATGATGCTGCCGCCCTTGCCGGCCTTGACCATTTCGCGCATGCAGGCGCGGGTGGTCAGGAAGCCGCCGGTCAGATGAATCGCTAGCATCTTGTTCCACTGATCCAGTGTGAGATCGACTACCGGATTGATGATCTGGATACCGGCATTGCTGATGAGAATATCGACGCCGCCGTAAGCCTTTACCGTATCGGCCACGCCCTGATCGACTTGCGCCTCGCTGGTGACGTCCATCGCCACCGCCATCGCTTGAAAACCTTCTTTGCCGATTTCATCAGCGCAGGCTTTGGCCTGTTCCAACGCCAGATCGGCGATCACCACCTTGGCACCGACGCGCGCGAATTCAAAGGCGATTTCCTTGCCGATACCGCTGGCCGCACCCGTCACGATGGCTACTTTATCCTTGAGCAACATGTCTTTCTCCTTTGTGTGATTTGCCTTCCTGAACGTCGTAGCTTAGCGCAAGTAAGAAAAACCTTCATCGTCACGCTCGCCAAATTCACTGACGCGCCACACAAGCTATGCTAGCCTTGCCGCTGGCGAACCGGCAGGTTCGGATTTGTTGCACGACATGTACACCCAATTTTTCCAACTGAAGCAAGCGCCGTTCTCAATCGCTCCCGATCCGCGCTATCTGTTCATGAGCGAGCGTCACCGCGAAGCGCTGGCGCATCTGCTGTACGGCTTGGGTTGCGGCGGCGGCTTCGTATTGCTCACCGGCGAAATCGGCGCCGGCAAGACCACGGTCTGCCGCTGCTTGCTCGAACAAATTCCCGAACACTGCACCGCCGCCTACGTCTTCAATCCGAAGCAAACCGTTGAAGAATTACTGCAATCGATCTGCGAGGAGTTTCGCATCGATCTGCGCGACATCGCCGCCGGTGCCAGCGCCAAACAATACGTCGATCGGCTCAACGCCTACCTGCTGCATAGCCACGCCGCCGGCCGGAACAATGTCCTCATCATCGACGAAGCGCAAAATCTCACACCCGAGGTATTGGAGCAACTGCGCCTGCTGACGAATTTAGAAACCACCGAACGCAAGCTCTTGCAAATCATCCTGATCGGCCAGCCGGAGCTGCGCGACATGCTCGCTCGCCCCGAACTGGAACAACTGGCGCAGCGCGTGGTCGCGCGTTACCACTTGGGCGCGCTATCGCTGGTGGAAACCGCTCACTACATCCAACACCGGCTGAACAGCGCTGGGTTGACGCAAGCTTCGCCCTTCCCCGGTGCGATCATGCCGCTGATACACCGCATCACGCGCGGCGTGCCGCGCCGAATCAATTTATTGTGCGACCGTGTTCTGCTCGGCGCCTATGCAGCCAACCGACACACCATCACACGCGCCATGCTGAAACATGCGGCCGCCGAAGTCTTCGGCGCAAACCGTTCGACATGGTCGATCAAATTTCCGCATTGGCACAGTCGGCCATCCATCAAAACCGCCGGAACTGCGTTCACCGCACTGGCCGTGCTGGTGCTAGCTGTATTCGGTGTGCTGTGGAGTATGCATAAGGTATCGAATCAGGAACAAGCCGTAGCATCCAGCACTGCGATGAAATTGAGCCGCAGCCTATCTCCCTCCACGCTGGTCGATACCGGCAACCCGCAGCGCACTTCATCGGCATCACCCACAGCGGAGAATGCGGCACTCACCACAACCAAACATGTGGACGATTTGAACAGCATCTTCAATCCTGCCATGCGCGAAGAGAGTTTCGCTTATCGCCAATTAGGTCAACTCTGGGGTTTAACACTCGCCGACACAGCCACTTGTGAGCAAGCACCTGCACAAGACCTGCAATGCTATCGCGGCAGCGGTGGGCTCGATGCCTTGCGCCGACTCAACCGACCGGCTGTACTCACTCTGCGCGCTCCGCATAAAACGCGCGCCTATGCGCTGCTGACCGCGCTCACGCCGGATACAGCGACGCTACAAGTAGCAGGTAGCCAACAACGCATCGCGATCGATCCGACGCTGCTGGCACGCTACGTGCGCAGCGAATTCATCACACTCTGGCGCACACCGCCCGGCTATACCGGCAAAATCCGCCCCGGCGCGCGTGGCACGGATGTCGATTGGCTGACGGCGCAACTGGGGCGGCTGACCGGTGTCGCCAACAACGTCGCCGGTCAGCCCTATGATGCGGCGATGGTGCGTCGCTTGCGCGATTTCCAATTGGCACAAGGCTTGTCCGACGACGGCGTGGCCGGACCACAAACGCTGATGCTGCCCAACAATGCCGTCGCGCTCGACGAGCCACACTTGCAGATGCAGCCGACCATCCACGTCGCGGCAGGAAAATAAGATGTCCTACATCCTAGAAGCCCTGAAAAAAGCGGAAGCGGAGCGACAACAAGGCGCGGTGCCGACTCTGCACGCACAAGCGGCAACGTTGCCCGCCGCCGGACTCGACCTGCCCCCGTCACGCCTGCGTCTCAGTCTCGGCATTGGCACGGCGCTCGTGTTAGCTGTGTTGAGCGCACTGTTCTGGTTGCGACCGTGGCAAGCACTACCGTCACCGCCAACAGCGGCGCCATCCATGACCGTAGCAACCGCAACGGCAGTGACCACGCCAGCACCGGCTGCTGCTAGCCTTGCCGCACCCACGCCGCCCCCTGAACCCCGTCTTGAACCTAAGCTCGAACCTCACCCCGATCCGGTCATTGCACGCCCGCCGCCACCAGCCATGCACGCGCCAAGCAAACCAAAGACACACTCCGCGCCGGCGGCGACAAAATCGGTTCGCGCCCCTACTGTCGTTCCAGCAACGGTGACCAACATTGCGCCGGCCGGCGCACCAGCAGTCAGCATCGGCGGCTACCTTTATTCAGAAACCCCATCCGAACGGCAATTATTGGTCAACAAACGTTTAGCCCACGAAGGCGAAGAAGTCGCCCCCGGGCTGGTGCTGGAAAAAATGCTGCCTCGCGCAGCCGTGTTCAATTTCCAAGGCCATCGTTACCAAGTTGGCTATTGAGTATTGATGCGCGCCTGCCGTTCGGCGAGGCTTGGATCAAACCACTCGCAGGCATACAATGAATCAGGGCGCGTTCCGTGCGCATGATTTTTCGACGACCAAGACGAGAGGTGTGCCATGTACAAAAAAATCCTAATCCCAACCGACGGTTCGGCCATGTCCAACGTTGCCGTCCAATGCGGCGTGGAGTTTGCCAAGCAACTGGGTGCCGACGTGGTAGGTCTGTTCGTTGCGCCGGAATACCAGTATCCGGTTTTTGTCGAGATCGTTCCGTCGAATTTTCCCACCGAAGATGATTACAAAGCGTCGATGCATAAAGCCGGCGATATTTACTTGCAGACCATCCGCGACGCTGCCGCCACGGCAGGCGTGACCTTTTCCGGCGTGGTCGAATTTTCCGACGCCACCGCCCTGCAAATCGTCCACAGCGCCGAGAAGCATGGCTGCGATTTGATTTTCATTTGCTCGCATGGCCGCAGCGGCTGGGGGCAGGCTCTGCTGGGCAGCGTCACCGCCAAAGTATTGTCGAGCTGCCAAATTCCGGCATTAGTCTATCGCCTGCCCAAACAGCCGGACGCCGCCCACGGAGGTTGATGGCCGAGTGGATCGCGCATCATGCGTGCTGAAATAACCGACATCCAGCTTGACGATATTTAACATTCGTCCAAAAACCACGAATTTTCCGACAGGTGCTTGATTCGTCTTGATTAGTAGTACTATTTCTTCAGCTTGTCACAAGCGAGGCGATTTTTTGTGCCTATGGAATGCAAGCCACGGCTTGTCTTGTCTTTCACCTGACCATGAGCGCTACCATGCAATTAGATCCTTTCGGCATAGGCAATACGT
>JAFECY010000289.1 GCA_018241865.1 Pseudomonadota bacterium
ACAAAAGGCCTGCCAATAATCATATCCATTGATTTGTTCGAGAATGGCAATCCTCTAACGAATGCTTTTCTTGAGAAAGCAAAGGTCGAGTTCTTGCAAGAAGGTGTGGCATTGGAGTGGCGAGATCGACATTCAGAGTTAAAAGACATGTTTTGATCGCATCGCATAACATTGCGCCGACCAAACTAATCTGGAATAGCTCTGATTGATAAATCAGTTCCCCTCATCTCCCCTGCCCATCCGTAATCGGCACTTCCGTCACTTGCTCGGGCAGTGTCGCTTGAATCATCACTTCCACTCGGCGGTTACGCAGACGCCCTTCCGGCGTTTGGTTCGACGCCACTGGGAAATTCGCCGCGCGTCCCACTGCAGCCATCCGGCTTTCGGCGACGCCGTTGTCGCGGAACAGGCGCACCACGCTGCTGGCGCGCGCGCTGGATAATTCCCAGTTGGAAGGGAAGGCGGTGGTGTTGATCGGGATGTCGTCGGTGTGGCCTTCTACCTGCAAATCGTGGGTGTCGGTTTTCAGTCGTTTTGCAATGGCGCGCAGCGCGACGCCCGATTCCGGCGTCAGGGTGGCGTCGCCGGGGGCGAACAGAATGGCGGCGCTGATGTCCACCTTCACGCCGCGATCGGTTTGCGTTACGCGCACCTTGCCCTCATCGACGAGCGTGGACAAGGCTTCTTGAATATCGCGCGCGATGCTGGTCATTTCTTGGCGTTCGCGTCGCAAGGCTTCGTTGTACTGGCGTTGGGCGGCGGTTTGACGGCGATTGAGTGGCGGTTGTGGTGCGGGTTCGATGGGATTACCGATGTTCGACACATCCGGCACGGTCGGCGCTTGCGGTATCTTGCCACCAAACGCTTGGCCTAATGCCTGCGCCAGCACGCGGTACTTGCTCTCGTTGACCGAGGAGATCGCGTACATCACGACGAAGAAAGCGAACAGCAAGGTGATGAAATCGGCGTAAGACACGAGCCAGCGGTCATGGCTTTCCGGCGCGTCGTCCTGCCTTTCTCTTTTTCTTCTTCCAGCCATGCGCCATGCTCCCGCGACTTATTCGAACACCGCTTCCGCACGTGGGCGATAGGCGCTCAGGCGTTCGCGTATCACCATCGGATTGTCGCCGAGCGCGATGCCGAAAAAAGCGTCGATCAGCATTTCGCGCTCCGCCACTTGCTGCGCCAGCACGCTCTTGAGCTTGCCGGCAATAGGCAGAAAAATCAGGTTGGCGAAACCGACGCCGTAGATAGTGGCGACAAAAGCAACCGCGATGCCGCCGCCGAGTTGCGCTGGGTCGGACAAATTTTGCATCACTTGAATCAGGCCCAGCACCGCGCCGAGAATGCCGATGGTCGGCGCATAACCGCCAGCGGACTCCCACACCTTGACGGCTTGGCGCTGCTGGCGTTCATAGCCATCGAGCTCGACTTCGAGAATATCCTTCAGCTTGAACGGGTCGATGCCGTCCACCAGCATGCGTAAGCCTTTTGCGATAAAGCTGTCTTGCACATTGTCCAGATAACGTTCTAGGCTCAATAGACCATCGCGGCGCGCGGTCGCACTCCACATCACGATGTCTTCCGACAGGCTGGCGTGACGTTCGGGCGGCGGCGCAAAAGCCTGCTTCGCCATCTTCATGCCTTGCAAGAAATGCTGCATGCCACTTTGCAGCAGCACTGCGCCGAGCGTGCCAACGAAAACAATCACGAAGGCCGCCGGCTGTACCAACGCGCCGAGGTGACCGCCTTCCAGCAACTGGCCGACGATCACCCCGGCCAGTGCCAAGACGATGCCGACTACGCTAGCCCAGTCCATGCTCTCTCCCGCAGATATGCGCGCAGACGGGCGACCGCCTGACTGTGCAATTGCGAAACGCGCGATTCGGAAACGCTCATCACCGCGCCAATTTCTTTTAGGTTCATTTCTTGTTCGTAGTACAGGCCCATTAGAATTTTTTCGCGTTCGGGCAGCGCGCCGATGGCGTCGATTACCGCTTCACGAAATCCGGTATTCATCAGGCTTTGCAGCGGATCGTCCGATTGGTCGGTGCAATAGCGATCGAGGAAGTGTTCGCCATTTTCATCGGCGTGAAAATCTTCGTAATACACCAGTTGGTGGCCGCCGCCTTCAAACAGTAAGTCTTGATAATCCGTCAGCGACAATTTCATCTGTTTGGCGATCTCGGTTTCATTCGGCGAGCGACCGAGACGCTGCTGCAGAATGTTCATCGCCTCTTCGATTTTGCGCATGTTTTGGCGCATACTGCGCGGCATCCAGTCGCTGTTGCGCAACTCGTCGAGCATGGAACCGCGAATGCGCTGTACCGCATAGGTCTCGAACTGCGCGCCGTGGGTTTCTTCGTACCGATTGACTGCGTCGAGCAAGCCGATCATGCCGGCCTGAATCAGGTCGTCCACTTCCACGCTAGGCGGCAGTTTGGCCTTCATCTGGTGCGCAAGGCGCTTGACGAGCGGCGCATGCTCCGCCAGCAGGTGGTTTTTGTCCGATTTTCCATCTGCGGTATACATCGATACTTCTGGTCTCCGTTCTGGACTCTGTTTACGCCGGCCTCAGCCTGCCAGCCGCAGGCTACCCAGACTGCTGGATGTCGCGCAACGCCCTGCCAAGCGGCGAAAGGCAATCGACGCGCCCGCCAGCGGGAAGGCATCCACCACCGTGCGTCCGAGCCGAGTGGCGCGCCCGACATGCTCATCGGCCGGCACCGAGCCGAGGAAATGCAATTGCGTGGCCAAGTAGCGGCTGGCTACCCGCGCCATATTGTCATACACCAGTTGCGCTTCGCGCTCGTTCGCGCCGGTGACCAGCACGCTGAGCGGGTGTCGCCCAAAGCGGATGCTAAGCCGTTTGACGAGCGTGTAAGCGTCCTTAATGGCACCTGCGCTATTACTTACCTGCACCACGATCTCGCTGTCTATCATTATCTGCAACGGAAAGGCATCATCTTTGCCCAGTTCGCCATCAATCACCACGATGTCGCTCTGCTTCGCCAACGCGCCGAAGGCATGCTCCATACGCCGCATTTGCAAGGGCTGCTGTTGCGCCGTCTGCAAGCGACTGCGCGCCTGTTGCGTCGCATGCGCCAAACGCGCGACACCAAAACCTTGCGGCACATTCTGCACCAGCGACACGCCTGTTTGTTCCTGGCGCGCGACTTCAAGCAAGGTGGCGCGATGCAGCAGATCGAACTGACTGGCCACGCCTACCGCACTTGTCCGGGCATCGAACAACAGTACCTCGCTGCCGCTCGCCGCCAGCGAACCAGAGAGGTTTACCAGCATCGCATTTTTTTCTCGCTCTGGCAATGCCGAGAGGAAAGTGAAGATGCGCGGCCGTGGCCCCGCCAACATGCGGCGTAAGCCCTCCGCCTGATCCGAGTAATCAGCCAAGGGACACCTCGCGCAAGCCATTGCCGCTCTGATTGCCGCGCACCGCATTGGCCATCACCAACGGCAACTCAGCATCCTGATATTGGAATGGCGCAGTTTCGCGCTTGAGTTTGAAGGCGCGGTCGATCAGATAATCTTTGTTCGCCGCGTGCAAATCTTCCGGCACACGCTGGCCGTTGGCGACGTAAAACATTTTCAACTTCTGACGGATGACGGCATCGAGCACGCTGCCGATCGTGGCCGCTTCGTCGAGCTTGGTCATGATGCAACCGGCCAAACCATCCCCTTGATAAGCGCGCACCACTTCGCTCAAGGTTTCGCCGGTCGAGGTGGCCGACAGGCACAGCAAGCGTTTGACGCTCTCGCCCTGCAGCATGGCAATTTGCGATGCCACCATCTGATCGCGCTGGCTCATGCCGACGGTATCGATCAACACCATGTGTTTGCTCTTCAGTTCGGATAGTGCAATTTTCAGATCGGTTTCATCTTTCACCGCATGCACCATCACACCGAGAATTTTGCCGTAAATACGCAACTGCTCGTAACCACCAATACGATAACCGTCGGTCGTAATCAAAGCCAATTTGCCAGCGCCGTGACGCATCACGCAGCGCGCCGCCAGCTTGGCGGTGGTGGTCGTTTTGCCGACGCCGGTCGGGCCGACCAGCGCATACACGCCGCCTTGATCGAGGATGGCGTTCTCGTCGTCGATGGTGGAAAAATTGCGTGCGAGGATGCCGCGCACCCATTGCAGGCCGGATTCCGGTGTGCCGTTGGCCGGCAGCTTTTCCGTCAGATAGCGCGCTAGGCTGGCGGAAAAGCCGGCCGAGAGCAGCTCACGCAACACTGCCGACTTCGCCGGCTCGCGCTGTTGCTGGCTATTCCAAGACAACTCGGCCAATTGCGATTCCAACATGCCGCGCATGGAGCGAATTTCATGCATCATGCCGGCAATTTCAGCGGCGGAATTTTGCTGCCCTACCATCGACAAATCACGCGCCGAATGCAGCGCTTGCGCCAAGCGCGCGGCTTGGTCTTTCTCGGGCGCTTCGACGCGGCGCGGTGTGTCGTCGAAATTTTCCTGGCGCCGAGGCGAAAAAGCAGCGAGGGTCGATTCGGACAGCGCCGGTTTTTCAGTCATCGGCTCAGCCAACGCAGCCATGTCATCCGGTGCCAGCGCCAGAATTTCGGTCTGTCCGTCCACGCTGCGATTGGAGAGGATGACGGCATCGGGGCCGAGCGCATCACGTACCTTGCGCAAAGCTTCGCGGGAGGTGGTGGCGGTAAATTTTTTGACGTTCATGCTCATGCTCCTACCAGGCTGGTGACTTTAATGGTCTTGGAATCGGGGACTTCGGCTTGCGACAGCACTTTCAGTTGTGGAATGGCGCGACGCAGGAATCGGGCTAGCAAGGTGCGCAGCGGCGCTGGCACCAGCAATACTGGCGTCAAGCCCATCTGTTCTTGTTGACGCGCCGCGTTCGCGGTTTGATTAGCGAGCGTGTCGGCCAGGCCTGGCTCGATGCCTGCACCGTCCGGGCCGCCCGACTGCATGGCTTGCATCAACAGACGTTCCAGGCGGTTATCGAGCGTCATGACGGCCAGTTCGTTGCTCGACGAGAAAATCTGCTGGACGATGGCCCGACCAAGGGCGATACGCACTAGGCCGGTCAGTTCATTGGCGTCTTGCACCTGCGGCGCATTTTCGGCCAACACTTCGATGATGGTGCGCATATCGCGGATGTGCACGCCTTCGCTCAGCAGGTTTTGCAGCACCTTCTGCAGAGTCGAAATCGGCAGCATCTTCGGTATCAAATCTTCGATCAACTTCGGCGCTTCCTTGCCGATGTGGTCGAGCAATTGCTGCACTTCTTGGCGGCCAAGCAATTCGGCAGCGTGGGTGGTAATCAAATGATTCAAATGCGTCGCCACTACGGTGCCGGCATCGACCACGGTATAGCCCATCGATTGCGCTTGGTCGCGCATGGCGGCGTCGATCCAGACTGCCGGCAAACCAAAAGCCGGGTCGGTGGTGGCTGCACCTGGCAAGGCACCGGACACCATACCCGGATTGATCGCGAGGAACTGGCCGGAATGCGCTTCGCCGCTGCCGACTTCTACGCCCTTCAAAGTAATGCGGTAGGCCGATGGCTTTAATTCGAGGTTGTCGCGGATATGCACCGGCGGTGCGAGGAAGCCGACTTCCTGCGCGAATTTTTTACGAATGCCTTTGATACGACGCAGCAGCTCGCCACCCTGTCCCTTGTCCACCAATGGAATCAGGCGATAGCCGACTTCCAAACCGAGCGTATCGACCGGCAGAATATCCTGCCACGTCGCCTCCTCCACTTCCGGCACAGCGGTCGCAGCGGCCGCCGCCGCTTGCTCTGGTTGCGCACCTTGCTCCGCAATTTGCTGGGCACGCTGGGTCATCAGATAGGCCGAGCCGGCCAGCACCGAGGACAGGAAAATAAAAGGAATATGCGGCATGCCGGGAATGACGCCCATGCCGCCGACAATAGCGGCGGTGATGTAGAGCACCTGCGGCTTGGCGAACAATTGCGTGACCAACTGACCGCCGATGTCCTGCTCGCTGGCGACGCGCGAGACGATGATACCGGCGGCGGTCGAAATAATCAGCGAGGGAATCTGCGCCACCAAGCCGTCACCGATAGCCAGCAGCGTGTAATTTTTCAGTGCATCGGCAAAAGCCAGATCATGCTGCACCATACCGACGATCAAGCCGCCGAGCACGTTGACCAAGGTGACGATGATGCCGGCGATGGCATCGCCACGCACATATTTAGAAGCACCGTCCATCGCACCGTAGAACTCTGCCTCTTGCGCGACTTCGGTACGGCGGCGACGCGCTTCGGCTTCCTGAATCAAACCGGCGTTGAGATCGGCGTCGATCGCCATCTGTTTGCCGGGCATCGCATCCAAAGCGAAACGCGCGCCGACTTCAGCGATACGGCCAGCACCCTTGGTGACGACCACGAAGTTGATGATGGTCAGGATGATGAAGACCACGATACCGACCGTGTAGTTGCCGCCGATCAGGAAGTGGCCGAATGCTTCGATCACCTTGCCGGCCGCGTCTGGCCCGGTGTGACCTTCGGTCAGTACCACACGGGTGGAAGCGACGTTAAGCGACAGGCGCAACATGGTCGATACCAGCAGCACTGCCGGGAAGGCCATGAAATCGAGCGGCTTGATGGTGTACAAGCTGGTCAGCAGAACGATGATCGACAGCGCAATATTGAAGCTGAAGAACAAGTCGAGCACGAATGCTGGCAGCGGTAGCACCATCATCGCCAACATCATGATGATGAGAATAGGCGCAGCCAGCGCCTTGGAATTCTGACCAGCCAGCCAAGCCGGCAGTTTCAGGCGATCCATTACGCGCCTCCCTGAGCGATCTGCGCCGGAACGGCGGCGGCTTGCCTGCTCTGGAAATCGGTGTGTGCTGCCATTGCCTGCTCCCGTTTCAGACCGACCGTGCAATCGACATGACGCACTGACCAGCCATCTGAGTAGGATTATTGTCCAGCGGGTAGTCTGTCCATCCGGGGAAAAGGCGTGAAAAGCTGCCGCTTATTCTGGATATTCGGTAGTTGGCCGGACGATCAGGCAGCGTCCGGTGCCGGCTGGGCGGCGACGTTGAGTGGATCGAGTTGCGGCGGCACCTCGATTTCGGTCGGCTTCTGTGGTTGCGCGCCGCCGTGCTGTTTGTAGGCGCGCAACTGAAACACATAGGCCAGCACCTCGGCCACGGCGGTGTACAGGGCTTGCGGAATTTCATCGCCGAGATCGGCATGTTTGAACAGCGCACGCGCCAGCGGCGGCGCTTCCAGCAAGGGCACATTGTTTTCGGCGGCCAGTTCGCGGATTTTAGCGG
>JAFECY010000028.1 GCA_018241865.1 Pseudomonadota bacterium
AGGCCAATGGCTTCCGCCGCAGCATTGAGCGACAGGTGATTGCGCTCCTGCCAGCGGCGGAACTCTAACGTATCCACACGTCCGGCCTGTTCCAGCGCCATCTCCATTACATTGTCGGCATCTAGTCCTTCGCCATTCGGCCATTCGAGGGTGTGCCCCCAATCGGCGACGGCGGCGGCGCGGAAAAACGCCGGTTTCCGCAGATCGGTGAAGACCGCATAACGTTTCGGTAGTTCGGAGAAATCGACGCGCACGACCTGGCCGCCGGTATAGCGCACTTCCAGCGTCATGCCGTCGAGCGGCGTCACGGATTCCAGTCGATTCACTTGTGCTTTCATGTCGTCACCTCGTGGTGGGATTGTTCATTCGCGTCCATTCTGCGCAAATGGTTTTTTCATTGGCCTGCACCCATTCTTTCGCCAGTTTCATGACCGAGGCAGGGACGCCGCTGTTGATATCCGTGCCGTCGAGGTGAATCACAGCCTTGCCGTCTGGATGCAGCACATGAACATGCACGGGGGATGCTCGCGACCCTGCACACGGATGAGCCAATTGGTGTCGGAATAGAGCTTTCCCATATCCGAACAATAGGGAAATAATCTCCCTATATCAAGGATGGCGATCATGTTTTGTCCGCTGCCGTGCGCACTTGTTCGCTATGGCGCTTCCCTCCCCTTCAAGGGGAGGGGTAGGGTGGGGATGGGTGATATTCAGAGCCAATGCCCCATCCCCATCCCGACCTTCCCCTTGAAGGGGAAGGCGTGCGCGCAGAGGCCGGTGTCATGTGCGCGAATTTTTCATCGCGCCTGCCGTCGCCTGCACTTCCTTTTCCACCCATTCCCGAAACACTTGCACCTCTTGCCGCGGCTCGCTCGTTCCTTCCACCAGCCAGTAGGCGTAATCGCTGCGTCCGCGTTCTGCATCTTGCAGCGCGACTAGTCGGCCATCTTTCAACATCTGCTGCACCAGTGGCACCCGACCCAGCGCGACGCCGTGGCCTTCTGCCGCAGCTTGGATCAACTGGTCGTATTGGTTGAAGTGCAGCGTCGATTTTGGTTTGGCGTGGGCGGTGCCGGTGCTGGCCAGCCATTCGGACCAGCGCAGCCAGGGGCGCGCGCGTTCGTCGAGTTCGAGCAGGGTTTCGTTCAGTAGTGCTTTCGGGTTGGCGAAGGCGCGCTTGGCGACGGCGGGGCTGGCGACGGGTAGTACGTGCTCACCAAACAGGCGTTGTGCGCCGGCGGGGGCATCGACTTCGCGGCAGTAGCGGATGGCGAGGTCGATGCCTTCTTGCTTCAAGTCGATCAGGCGATTGCTGGCGGCCATGCGGACGTCGATGTGCGGGTGGGTGGCTTGGAAAGAGCCGAGGCGCGGCAGCAGCCACAGCGCGGTGAAACCGATTGTGGCGGTGATGGTGACCGGGCGCAGCGGGCCGCCGCCGCGCACGCTGCTGGCGTAGTCGGCCAGCCGTTCGAGCCAGGGCGAGGCGAGCTCGAACAGGCGTTCGCCGGCGTCGGTGAGGGTGATGGCGCGGTGCTTGCGAATCAGCAGCGGCGTGCCGAGGTGTTCTTCCAGCGCTTGAATCTGACGGCTGACGGCGGATTGGGTCAGGCAGAGGTCTTGCGCGGCGAGGGTGATGCTCATGCGCCGGCCGACGGCGACAAAGCCGCGGATGGCGTCCAGCGGTGGGATGGCGAGCAGCGGGTTGGTCATGTTTGTTCTTCCCATGCATGCGCGATACGCATGTGAATCATGCGTAATTTGCGTTTGTGTTTGTGATTCTCATGGATGAAACTGCTAACGCTAGTGCATTCTATCGCATGCATGATAATCATGTAACAACACAAAGAGCCGGTTCGGATGAGAGAAACGCATATGAACAAATCTTGGAGGACGCCACTGGTGATGGTGGTGTGCGGCGGCATCATCATGGGCTTGTCGCTCGGCGTGCGGCATGTGCAGGGTTTGTTCTTGCTGCCGATGATCGAGACGCGCGGCTGGACCCGCGAAAACTTTGCGCTGGCGGTGGCCGTGCAAAATCTGGTGTGGGGTTTGCTGATGCCGTTCACCGGCATGATCGCCGACAAATTCGGCAGCGCCAAAGTGTTGGCCGGCGGCTGTCTGTTGTATGCAATCGGCCTGTACTGGATGGCGCATTCGACGTCGAGCATGGAACTGCTGTGGAGCTGCGGCGTGGTGATCGGCGCGGGCTTGTCGGCGACGTCTTTCGGCACGGTGTACGGCGCATTGTCGCGGCTGGTGCTGCCGGAGCAGCGTGGCTGGGCGATGGGCGTGGCCGGTGCGGTCGGCGGCTTGGGACAGTTTGCGCTGGTGCCGGTGGCGCAAGGGTTCATTTCCGGGTTCGGTTGGCTGCTGGCGCTGGTGATGTTGGGCGGCGTGATGCTGATAATCACGCCCATGTCGGCGGCGCTGCAGGAAGAGCCGAATGTCGCCCCGGTGGGGCGGCAAGAGCAGTCCCTTGTCGATGCCATGAAAGAAGCGTTCGCGCATAAGGGATTCTGGTTATTGAACTTGGGTTTTCTCGCCTGCGGTTTTCAGCTTGCTTTCATCGCCGGACATTTGCCGGCTTATCTCGCGGACAAGGGCATGAACGGCCGCAATGCGGTGATCGCGCTGTCGCTGATTGCGTTGGCGAATATCGCCGGCACCTATTACGCCGGCATCTTCGGTGCGATGTATCGGCGCAAGCGTTTGCTGGCGTATAACTATTTGACGCGCTCGGCGGTGATCGCAGCGTTTGTGTTGTTGCCCTTGAGCGAGTGGACGCTGTACGGGTTCTCGCTGGTGATGGGGTTTCTGTGGCTGGGCACCGCGCCGTTGACGAATGGTTTGGTATCGCAGATGTTTGGCGTGAAGTATCTGACGACTTTATTCGGCTTTGTTTTCGTCGGCCATCAGATCGGCGGGTTTTTGGGTGCGTGGTTGGGTGGCGTGGTGTTCGACGCGACCAAGTCTTATGATTTGGTGTGGTTCGGTGCGATTGCGTTGGGTTTGATTTCGGCAGCGTTGCACTGGCCGATCGATGATCGTGAAGTAGCACGCTTGCGCTTGCAAGCGGTGCCGGCCTGAGTGCGGAAAATGAAAAAATGAGGAGAGTGAGATGAGGCGCATCCCTATCGGAACGCTGCTGTTGGTGTTGGCGCATGTGCTGATCGGCGGCTGGGCGTTTGCCAAATTGCTGGAGCCGGGCACGACGCTGGAAGTGTTGAGGTTGGTTTCGTTGTGTTGAATTGTGTTGAATTGTGTTGAACGGTGTTGATCTATCGCGTAGGGCGTTTCCTCTTTGCAATAGCGAGACTCTCCATTTGGGGCATTGTCGCGTTCGCTGACTTTGCTTATACTGGCCTTTCTTTTAATAAACATGAGGCGACAAATATGATTCGTTCCACGCTGACTATCGCTGGTTTGACCGCAGCACTGTTCCTGGCTGGTTGCGCGACGCAAGAACCTGCCAAGCCGATGACCAAGGAAGAAGCTGCCGCTGCCGCAGCGCACGACGCCGCCACGGCTGCTAAGCTGAAAGGCAACTGGACTGGCAAGTGGGAACTGCCGGGTTACGGCGGTGGCAAATTTGAATTGATCGTGACCGAAGTCGCTGGTACCGCTGTCACTGGCAGCGCCAACTGGTACGGCACCGCTGCTGGCGACACCAAAGGCCCGCTGTCTGGCGCCGTCGTCAAGAATGGTCAACTGACCGCCAAGCAAGGTAGCGCCAACCTCAAGCTGACCGCCAAGGACGACAAGACCTTGACCGGCACTTGGGAAGCCAGCGGTTATAGCGGCCCGCTGAACCTCACGCGCTGATCGGTTTTACGTCCAACAAAAAAGGGAGCTGCGGCTCCCTTTTTTGTTGGGTTCATTCCGTTGTCTTGGATGCGGCGGGCTTAGCTGATTCGCGCCGATTGAAGCCGGCCACCATGTCGAAGCGGAATAGCCGACATTCCAGTGCGCCATTGAAGAACGGCGTCTTGCGCGCTTCTTTCAGACGCAGCATTTTCGGTACCGTCAGATCGGCGGTGAACAGGAACACGCTCCAGCCGGCGAAGCGCTGCTTGAGTGTGGTGCCGAAGGCGCTGAAAAAAGCTTGCGCCATTTCGTCGGTGTCGATTGTGCTGTCGCCGCGCACGCCGATCCGTTCGCCATACGGTGGGTTGGTCAGCAGGATGCCCGGCACATCGCTCGGCGCTTTGATTTCCTGTGCTTCGATTTGCTTGAGTGGAATGTCGAACATGACGCCGGCGCGTTGCAGGTTGGCGCGCGTCATGACGATCATGTCGCCCGAGATGTCGCTGCCGAAAATGCTTGGCGTGCTTGGGAAAGGATGAATCTTGAACGCGCCCTTGATGTTCAGCCATTGCTCGGCATCGAACTCGTGAAATTTCTCGAAGGCGAAAGCACGGCGCGCACCGGGCGGCACGCCGGCTAGCATCTGCGCCGCTTCGATCAGGATCGTGCCGGAGCCGCACATCGGATCGAATAGCGTCATGCCCGGCTTCCAGCCGGCCACACGCAACAAGCCGGCGGCGAGGTTTTCGCGCAGCGGCGCGTCACCGGTATCGAGCCGCCAGCCGCGCTTGAACAGCGCTTCGCCGGAGGTGTCGAGATAGACGGTGTAATTGCGTTGATCGAGAAAACCAACGATGCGCATGTCGGGCGTCTTGGTGTTGACCGACGGCCGCTTGTTGAATTGCTCGCGGAAGCGGTCGCAGACGGCATCCTTGATTTTCAGTGTGGTGAATTCCAGGCTCTTCAGCGGCGACTTGATCGCGGTGAGATCGACGCGGATGGTGTGATCGACCGAGAACCAGTCTTCCCACGGTTGCGCCAACGTCAAGTCGTAGATGTCGTTCTCGTTGAGATAGCTGCCGTGCGCGATGCGCAGCAGCACCCGCGAGGCGATGCGCGAATGCAGGTTGATGCGCCAGGCATCGGACAGTTTGCCGGAACAATGCACGCCGCCCGGCACTTGATTGTGGATTTTTAGCGTCGGGCTTTGCTGGGCGATTTCCGCTAACTCTTCAGCGAGCGGCGCTTCCATGCCGCGCGGGCAGGGGCAGAAGAAAGAGTGATTCATCATCGGAGTACCTTTTGTCCGTGGGTGTTGCTTTGATTGTTAACCACGGCGCACACGGCGGGCACGGCGAAAAACCTAGATTCTTCCTCTGTTGGAGCAATCAATTGCAGAAGGTTTTGTTTTCGCCGTGCCCGCCGTGTCGCCGTGGTTCAAAAAAGTATTTCTTAAAACGGCTTGACGACGACCAGCACCACCGCCGCCAGCAAGCCGATCACCGGCACTTCATTGAACCAGCGATACCAGGTGTGGCTGCGCTTGTTTTCGCCACGCTCGAATTTCTTCAGCAGCACGCCGCAGCCGTGGTGATAACCGACCAGCAGCACGACGATCGCCAGCTTGGCGTGCATCCACGCATTGCCCGGCCCCTTGCCGATGCCGTAACCGAGCCACAGCCACAGACCGAAGATAAGCGCCGGGATCATCAACAGCGACATGAAGCGATACAGCTTGCGCGCCATCAGGATCAGACGTTCGGTGGCGGTCGCGTCCTTTTCCATTGCCAGATTGACGAAGATGCGCGGTAGGTAGAACAGGCCGGCGAACCAAGAGGCGACGAAGACGATGTGGAGTGCTTTGATCCAGAGCATATTTTCTATTCTCGCTAGCAGATTGACTCCTTCCCCTTCAAGGGGAAGGTTGGGATGGGGATGGGGTTAATGTCGCCGCGTATTGACCCATCCCCACCCTAGCCCGCCCCTTGAAGGGGAGGGAAATATATTATGCACGCACTTCGCCATGGTGAAGCAGGGAATTTGCGGGACATGTCCCGCGCCTGCGCAACGG
>JAFECY010000290.1 GCA_018241865.1 Pseudomonadota bacterium
GCAGACTGCTTTCAGGGGCGAGGAAGCAAAAGTCGAACGTCGGATTGTGTGCGTCGCGGCCTACAAGAGGGCGTTGGCAGAAATTTTCGCAATGATAATGCGAATTATTCTTATTTACAATCTGAAAAATGAAATTTCAACATTTTCCAGAGGGAATGAGATGAAATCCTTGGTTTTGATGGAAGCGTTTTTTATTCCTTGCTTTTTCCGGCATGAGCATGCAAAATACAAATAAGAATTGTTCTCATTCGCATGTATGAAGACATGTATCAAGCAAGAGCAAGCTGACTTGTCTGAACTTGTCTGATTGAGAATGCGATACCTAGTCCGGGAGTGGAGTCCGTCATGATCGTCTGTGTCTGCAACAATGTTTCTGACCGCAAGATCCGCCAAGCTGTTGCAGATGGCGTGACGACCATGTCCGAATTGCGTACCGAGCTTGGTGTGGCCGCGTGCTGCGGTAAATGCCATTCTTGCGCCAAGCAGGTTTTACGTGATGCGCTGGAAGAATCGGCGCAAACACAGTCCGTCATGTTCTTTGGCGCGCTGCCTGCCTAAATATTTTCACTCATGCCGTCACTTGCGATACAGAATGATTTGCTAGGATGGCGCACCTCGCCGCCCGGTCGCATGGCAGTGTTGACCTTGATCGTTCTGCTGCACCTATTGGCTTTTTATGGTTTGCAACGCGGTTTGCATCTTCCTGAATTGCTGACGCAGCCGAAGGAAATCGTTGCCACCATGATTTCCCTCGAACCTGAAACTGCAGCGCAGCCGCCGACACCGACGCCGCCGAAGACCGTGCCGATCATCAAGAATACGGTGACGCCGAAAGCGCCCACGCCGGTCGTCCATACCACGCCGTCCCCCAACGCGATCACCGCGCCGAAGGTGGCGCCGGCTCCTCAGCCCAGCGAGCCCGCTACCGCGCCAGCCGCAGCGCCGGCTGCAACACCTGCCCCCGCGCAACCTAAAACCATCGCCGGGGTGGAGTACATCAAGAAGGTGGAGCCCGATTATCCGATCGCTGCCCAGCGTGCGGGAGAGGATGGTGTGGCGACTTTTCGCGTCCTGATTAATGAGCAGGGTCGTGCGGAAAGCGCCGAGTTGCAACAATCCACCGGATCGTCACGCCTAGATGCGTCGGCCAAGCAATCGGTTCTACGCTCGCTTTACAAACCCTATACCGAAAATGGCCGGGCATTGCCGGTGCATGTGACGGTACCTGTTCGATTTAGTTTGGAATAAAAAGGAATCATCATGGAAGCAAGTCCGTACGGATTGGTCAGCCTCTGGCAGCAGGGCGATCTGGTTACCAAAGGCGTCGCTGTGCTGCTGGTCATCATGTCGATTGCTTCGTGGTACGTCATCGTTACCAAAGCATTGCAGTTGTTTAGCTATGGCCGCGCCGGTCGTGCGGCGGGGCACGAGTTCTGGGATGCCACCAGTCTCGACGAAGGTTTGACCACGTTAGGCAAGGGCAATCCTTTTGCCGAAATCGCTCGCGCAGGCGTGGTGGCCATGCATCATCACACCGCGCACAAGGGCCATCTGCACGATCAATTGTCGGTCAGCGACTGGATCACGTTGTCGCTGCGCCAAGCTATCGATGAAGCATCGGCCAAGCTGCAGACCGGCATGGCGGTGTTGGCGTCGGTCGGTTCCACTGCGCCCTTCGTCGGCTTGTTCGGCACGGTTTGGGGCATTTTGCATGCGCTGGTGTCGATCGGCACGTCCGGCCAAGCCAGCATCGACAAGGTGGCCGGGCCGGTCGGCGAGGCGCTGATTATGACGGCGCTCGGCTTGGCGGTTGCTATCCCGGCGACCTTCGGCTACAACGCGCTCGTGCGCGGCAATAAAACGACGCTCGCCAAGCTCAACAAGTTCGGTTTTGACTTGCACGCTTTGTTCCTTACCGGCGCGCGTGCCGATTCGAGCGCAACGCAGGGCGCGAATGGTGCCAAGCTGGCTGTCGTCGGAGGCGAATGATGGCAATGGGTTCTTTGTCCGACGGCGATGACGATTTCAATCCCGAAATCAATACCACGCCGCTGGTGGATGTGATGCTGGTGTTGTTGATTATTTTCATCATCACCATTCCGGTTATGAACCACAGTGTGAAACTGGATTTGCCGCGCGCGGCCAGTCAGCCGAACCAAGTCAAACCGGAGTCGATCAATCTGGCGATCGATGCAGATGGAAAATTGTTCTGGAATGGTCAGGCGACCGAGATGGCGCAATTGCATCAGTACATTGCCGAAGCTGCGAAGAAAAATCCACAACCAGAATTGCATCTGCGCGCGGAACGCACCACGCAATACGAAAAAGTCGCGCAAGTGATGGCGGCGGCGCAATCCGGTGGTCTGGGCAAGATCGGTTTTATCACCGATCCCCGCTCGCGCTGATCCTGTTTTTATTCCTGTTTTATTCACGATTTATCTCGCACACAACCATGCAAAAAATTCTCGGCACCTTGTTTTTGAGCGGCGCGTTTGCCGCAGGCGCAGCGCAGGCGCATTATCTCTGGATCGAAGCGGACAATGCCGGCGCAAAGCTGTATTACGGCGAAGCCGATGCACTGTTGAAGGAGAAAAGTCCCGGCAAGCTCGATAACTTCCAAGCGCCGAAAGCGTATGTGCAAGCATCGGCCAACGCCAAACCGGCGGAGACAGACATCAAACGCGGTGCACAGTATTTCAGCATCGCCGTGCCGAAAAAAACGGCAGCAGTGCTGGTGACGGAAGAGTCGATGGAAGTGAAAGACCTGAGCAAGCATAAGCTCGGTCTGGCCAAGTCGAACTACTATGCGCGTGAGGGACACCCGGCAGCCAGCGCCGACAATGCGCTGCCGCTCGACGTGCTGGCAAGTGCGCCGAACCATTTAACTGTTCTGTATCGCGGCCAGCCGCTCAAGGGTGCCAAGGTCGAGGTGATCGCACCGAATACTTGGGTGCAGGAACACAAAACCAATGCGCAAGGCAATATCGAGATCAATACGCCGTGGCGCGGTCAGTATGTGGTGCACGTTCTGTATGTGGATGCCACACCGGGTGAGTTCGCCGGCAAAAAATACGAATCTCTACGCAATCATTTCACCTATACCTTCGTACGGAAAGCCGGCGCGTATGCCGGTCCCGCAGTGCCGCCGAAGCACATGGAGGATTGAGCATGCAGGTGCAAGGCGCAGCCCGCATTCTGGACGGGATCGACACTGAAACGCGGGAAGCACAACCGGCGCTGGAGCAGAAGCGCCGCCGTAGTTCGCGTGCCATCTTCCTGACCTGGCTGCGCAAAATTCATTTGTACGTCGGTTTATGGGGCGCGGTATTCGGACTGATGTTCGGTGCCACCGGCATTGTGCTCAACCATCGCGCGATCTTGAAGCTGCCGGTGGAAAAGACCGTGCAAAAAACCGTGCAACTGGCCGTGCCGGCGAATGCCTTTGCGACGCCGGGCGAACTGTCGGCTTGGTTGCAAAAGGAATTGCAATTCAAACCGGTGGCGGAACCGATCGTGAAATCGCAACCGGCGAAGAAAGTCGTATGGGCCGACCGCGACGTGCTGCAGCCGGAACGCTGGACAGTCAGCTTGAACCGGCCGGGCGGCGCAATCAATGCGGAGTATTTCGCCGGCAATCGCTTCGTTAAATTGGATCAAATCGATGCCACACCCATCGGCACACTTACACGCCTGCATCAGTCAACCGGCGTGAATGTATTCTGGGTGTTGTTGACCGACACCATCGCCGGCAGTTTGATTTTGTTGTCGATCACCGGGATATTGTTGTGGACGCAACTGCATACCGTGCGTACCGTCGCCGCCTTGACCAGCATCGGCGCACTCAGTTGGGCGCTGTGTTTCCTGTGGTCGATTTGATTCTGCGCTGCACGCCGGGTGTGTTCAGATTGGCTTGATCGGAATTTGTCGGGTATTGTCTGTCACGGCCGGAGCAGGGCCGCAGGATTTGCAGCTTCCGCAACCGCTGCCGCAATCCTGCGCGGCGGCTGCGGTCAGCTTGTTCGCCATGCTATGCCAACCTAACTTATTTGCCGCTTTGGCGCTCCAAGTGCGCAGCGCATTACGCGCCGACGCCGGCAGATAGCGCCGCGCTACCACGAAGGCGGCGCAGGCGACGATGAGGGCGACGATTATCTCTTGCATCATCCTGCTCCCAGCAATGCGCGACTGATCTGGTAGGTGGCGAATGACGCCAGATAAGCCAGCGCGAACATGTAAGCGGCCATTGCCAGCGCCGGTTTCCACGAATTGGTTTCGCGTTTGACGATCGACAGGGTCGAGATGCATTGCGGCGCGAACACGTACCAAGCCAGTAAGGACAACGCTGTCGGTAGGCTCCAAGTGGAAGCGATCATCGGTGTGAGCGTCGTGGCTAACTGGTCGCCGGTGGCCGACAGGGCATACACGGTGCCGAGTGCGCCGACCGCGACCTCGCGCGCCGCCATGCCGGGAACCAAGGCGATGGAGATTTGCCAGTTGAAACCGATCGGCGCGAAGATCACTTCCAGCATGCGACCCAGATGGCCGGCGAAACTGTATTGAATCGCCGGGCCGATCGCGCCATCCGGCGGCGCGGGGAAGCTCGACAGGAACCACAAGATAATCATCAGTGACAAGATGATAGTGCCGACGCGCGTCACGAAGATGCGGGCGCGTTCCCACAGGCCGATGGCGAGGTTGCGCAGATTGGGCAGATGGTAATGCGGCAGTTCCAGCATCAGCGGCACATACTGTCCCTTACGCATGAGGTGTTTCATTACGTAGGCCACGGCCATCGCCGAAACGATGCCGCTCAGATATAGACCGAACAGCACCAGTCCTTGCAAATTGAAAATGCCGATCGATCGTCCGGGGATGAATGCGCCGATGATGAGCGCATACACCGGCAGCCGTGCCGAGCAAGTCATCAGCGGCGCGATCATGATGGTGGCGAAGCGGTCGCGCGGATCTTGGATGGTGCGGGTGGCCATGATGCCGGGGATGGCGCAAGCGAAGCTCGATAGGAGCGGAATGAAGGCGCGGCCGGAGAGGCCGACGCTGCCCATCAACCGGTCGAGCAAGAAAGCGGCGCGTGGCAGATAACCGGATTCTTCCAGCGACAAAATGAACAGAAACAGAATCAAGATTTGCGGCAAAAACACCAGCACGCTACCGACGCCGGACAGAATGCCATCGACCAGTAGGCTGCGCAGGATGCC
>JAFECY010000291.1 GCA_018241865.1 Pseudomonadota bacterium
ATTTCCCTATTCTGCTGACTTGGTTGCGCGTGGCGCTGATTCCCTTGGTGGTCGGCGTTTTTTATCTGCCCTACACTTGGCTCACGCCATTTCAACAGGACATGGCTGCTACTGTGGTATTCATCGTCGCGGCGGTGACGGATTGGTTCGACGGTTTTCTGGCGCGGCGCTGGAATCAAACTTCGGCGTTCGGTGCTTTTCTCGACCCGGTGGCGGATAAGCTGATGGTCGCCGGCGCCTTGCTGGTGCTGGTGGAATTTGATCGCGTCAATGCGGTCGTAGCCTTCATCATCATCGGTCGCGAAATCACCATCTCCGCACTGCGCGAATGGATGGCACAGATAGGTGCATCCAAATCGGTCGCGGTCAGTTCGATCGGCAAAATCAAAACCACGGCGCAAATGATCGCCATTCCGATGCTGCTATTCCACGGGCACTTGTTCGGCGTGATTGATACACAGTACTGGGGTAATTGGTTGTTGGGCGTGGCCGCTATTTTGACAGTTTGGTCGATGTTTTATTACTTGAAGAAAGCGTGGCCGCTGATTAAGGAACGTAGTTGAACATTACGTCGCTTGCTTGACAAAACCGTGTAATGCTCTATAATCGCGGTCTTGTTGTTGCATGCGGGAGTAGCTCAGTTGGTAGAGCGCAACCTTGCCAAGGTTGAGGTCGAGAGTTCGAGACTCTTCTCCCGCTCCAGATTCAAAGGGAAGCCCACAAAGCTTCCCTTTTTCATTCTGGGGCATTCCTCCATCACAGGAGCGCATGAAATAACAAGCAAGCGAATACAGCGCGGGAATAGCTCAGTTGGTAGAGCGCAACCTTGCCAAGGTTGAGGTCGAGAGTTCGAGACTCTTTTCCCGCTCCAGACCTGTGGGCAGCAAGGCAGCACGCTTTCCGATTCGCGGTTACAATACGCACCCGTGGCGGGGTAGCAAAGTGGTTATGCAGCGGCCTGCAAAGCCGTGTACGCCGGTTCGATCCCGACCCCCGCCTCCATCTTCAAATGAGTTTGAAAAGCGCCACCGGCGCTTTTTTACTTTCTCAGTAAGCCTGAGTGGTGAAATTGGTAGACACAGCGGACTTAAAATCCGCCGCTTACCCGAAAGGGGGCGTGCCGGTTCGACCCCGGCCTCAGGCACCAATTCAATGCAATACAGCGCGGTTCGAGCGCGGTGGCGCCCCTCTTTAACGCTTGGTGTACTGCGTTGCGCCGAACAAGATTTCCTTTGCTTTGTCGCTGGTCAGCGGTTGGCGCTGGCTGGTTAGCACTTCTACGCCGCGCATGACCGCCGGTCTGGCGGCGATTTTGTCGAACCAGCGTTGCGCGTGCGGGTAGTCGGCCCAGTCGATGCCTTGGTTTTGCCATGAACGCAGCCAAGGGAAGGTGGCGATGTCGGCGATGCTGTACTCGTCGCCAGCCAGCCAAGGCGATTGCGACAGGCGCGTATCGATCACGCGATACAAGCGCTTTGCCTCGTTGGTGTAGCGGTCGATGGCGTAAGGGACTTTTTCCGGCGCATAAATGCGGAAATGATGCGCTTGACCCAACATCGGGCCGACGCCGCCCATCTGGAACATTAACCATTGCAAGGTCGTGAATTTCTCGCGGTCGGTCTTGCCGAGAAAACGGTTCACTTTGCTGGCTAGGTAAACCAGAATCGCGCCCGATTCAAACAGCGACATTGGTTTGCCGTCCGGGCCATTGGAATCGACGATGGCCGGGATTTTGTTGTTGGGCGAAATCTTCAGAAAAGCGGGTGAAAACTGGTCGCCGGTGCCGATGTTGATGTGGTGGATGCGATAGGGTAGGCCGCATTCCTCCAGCATGATGTGCACTTTGTGGCCGTTGGGCGTGGCTTCCGAATAGACGTCGATCATGTGAACTCCGGTGGGCGTTTTTGCAGGAAGGCTTGGATGCCTTCGTGTGCGTTGTGGTGGTGCAAGGTTTCGATAAATACCTGCTTTTCCTGCTCGGCATGGCGGCTCAGCGTGTTGTCGGATGCCGTGTCGATCAGTGATTTGATCTGCTCTAGGGCATTGGGCGCCAAGCTAGCCAAGTCGTCGGCCCAGTCGAGGGCGCTGTCGAGCGTCATGCCATCGGCGGCCAGTTTGTTGACGAGGCCTAGTGCATGCAAGTGCGTAGCGGTAACGGGTTTGCCTTCGAGTAGGATTTCTGTAGCCAATTGGCGCGGTAATGCTTGCAACAAAAACCAAGCGCCGCTGCCCTCCGGCGTCAGACCGATGCGTGATGCCGGCATGGCAAATCGGGCAGAGTTGCCAGCGACGATCAAATCGCAGGCCAGCGCTAGCGAGAAGCCCGCGCCTGCGGCGATCCCTTCGACGGCGGCAATCACTGGTTTTGGGCAGTTGCGAATGGCTTCGATCCAACTGTGCAAATGGTCGATGAGTACACCGGGCGTATCGGCATCACGCGTACGCATTTCCAACAAGCGGTGTAAATCGATGCCAGCACAGAACGTTGACTTGCCGCCGGTCAGTACGACTGCGCGCACGCTATCGTCACGCTCCGCTGTAGTGAAAACTTCGACTGCGGCAGCGCACAGATCGGGGTGCAAGGTGTTTTGCGTACCGGGGTTAGAAAAGGTCAGGATCAGCGTGGCGTCGCGGCGGGAGGCCTGGAGTTCGGCGGACATAAAATACTTTGGATGAGGGAAATGGAGAGAAATATACTCGACAAGAGTTTACCGCTTTTCGAATATGTGTCGCGAATGGCAAACATAGACCAATTGCGGGTTGGTTATACAGGCAGAAAAATAGGATGAAAAAAAAGCCGGACGATTTGTCCGGCTTTTTTTCTGCTAGTAAAACTTAGCCAATCGGACGGCACAAGGTCCAAGGTGTGACCACCGTGGTTTCGTTGTATGCCGCGCCACCCGGAACGGCTGCGGTCGGAGCCAGAGGCGCTGCACCGGTCGCGCCGCGCAGGGTGCCGATGTTGTTGCCGATATTGGTTGTCGGCAGGGCGCCGTCAATCGTGGTATCCACGCCGGTTGCTTGTTTGGTCGTGACGCCGGAGATGCAAACCGCTGCGCCCACCAAACCGTACGGTGCCACGGTCACGCCAATCAAACCGCCGGTACCGGAGCGCGGCAAGCCAGCTTGGGTTGCAGGCGCGGTCGGATCGCCAGCAGCCAAACCAGAAGCCCGCAAAGCGCGCCAGAGTGCAGCTTGCTCGCCGCCGTTGGTAAACGTTTGTCCTGCATTGATGCCGAGCACGCCGTTGCCGTTACCGACGGCGGTACCAGCCCAGCCGCGGCCGGTATAGGTGGCGGCGACTTCGTCACCAGGAATGGCGCGATAGCGGTCGATATACGCGTTGTACGCGGCAGCGACGCCGTTCATGTCATTGACGATGGACTTGACGCGGGCGTTTTCGATCATTTCTTGTCCTTTCAGCACGCCGCCCAGCAGCAGGCCGATAATGACCAATACGATCGCGATTTCAACCAGCGTAAAGCCGGATTGGGTGTGTTGCTTGAATTTCATTGCATCTCCAGTGAAAAGATTATCCTGATTTGCATCAGTACACCTGAAACTTACCATAGCGCAAGTTTTCGGCAAGATGTCTATTTTATGTACATGTGGAAATATTGCCGCTCATGATCGTTGGGTTTGCGGGCAGCAGATCAAGAATCGCAGTTTTCCATGTGGGGTCAATATCGCGCGCAGACTGCCGCCAGACGATTCTAGTAATTGTTTGGCGTGGTAAAGCCCAATGCCCAGCCCGCCGGGATCGTTGCTCCAGAAGGGCTCGAACAGGC
>JAFECY010000292.1 GCA_018241865.1 Pseudomonadota bacterium
GTGTTTCTTAGCTGCGCATAACGAAATCCACAGTTATCGCGCTACCCACAATCTGCCGGAAACGCCGCGCACCACGATCGTCGCTTGTCTGATTCAGCACAACACCGCCGTCTGGGCGCATTGCGGCGATTCGCGCTTGTATTGGATGCGTAATGGTCAGATCCTGGCGCGCACGCGCGACCATTCGCGCATTGAAACCCTGATCGCGCAAGGGAAGGTTGATCCTTCCGAACGCGAGACGCATCCCGATCGTAATAAATTGTTTAACTGTTTAGGCGCGCCCAATTTACCCATCGTCGAAGTGTCGCGCCCGGCTAGCTTGCAAGGCGGTGACGTGCTGCTGCTGTGCTCCGACGGTTTGTGGTCGGTGCTGCCCGATCACGTGATGGTCACCAGCTTGCAAAGTAATACCATTGTGCGCGCTGTGCCCGATTTGGTGACTTCTGCTACCAAGATTGCCGGCAAAAGCAGCGACAATGTCACCGCGTTGGCCATGATGTGGGAAGGCGAGGTCAGCGACGACAGCGTTGGTACGGTGACGACGCACATCATGCCGGTTGGTGCGCTGACCACCACCATCCAGGAAACGGCTGCTGAGTTCAGCAGCGTCGATCTTTTCAATGACAGCGAAATCGAAAAAGCGATCGAGGAAATTCGCTTCGCCATTGAAAAATCATCCAAAATCACCGGCAAGTGAGTTTGCCTCGCTTGTCGCTCCATCCACTTCATCACGTTCAATTATGTCGATAGAAAAACGCCCCAGCGGCCGCGCCGCCGATGCCCTGCGCCCTGTGCGCCTGACTCGTCACTACACTCGGCATGCCGAAGGTTCAGTGCTGATCGAGTTCGGCGATACCAAGGTCATTTGCACCGCCAGCATCGAGGAAAAAGTACCGGGCTTCCTGAAGGGCAAAGGGCAGGGCTGGATGACTGCCGAATACGGCATGCTGCCGCGCTCGACCCATAGTCGCATGGATCGCGAAGCCGCCAAGGGCAAGCAATCCGGCCGCACGCAGGAAATTCAGCGCCTGATCGGCCGCTCGCTGCGCGCTGCTTTCGATCTTGAGGCATTTGGCGAACGTACCCTGCATCTCGATTGCGACGTGATTCAGGCGGATGGCGGCACGCGCACCGCATCGATTACCGGCGCGATGGTTGCTGCTTACGACGCTTTCTCGAAACTGGTCGAGCGCAAGCTCATCAAAACGATCCCGATCAAGCATTTCGTCGCTGCCATTTCGGTCGGCGTTTATCGCGGCTTGCCGGTGCTGGATTTGGATTACGTCGAAGATTCGGGCTGCGACACCGACATGAATGTCGTGATGACCGATGCTGGTCATTTTGTCGAAGTGCAGGGTACGGCGGAAGGTGCGGCGTTTGATCGTGCAACGATGAATCAATTGCTGGATCTGGCGCAGAGTGGGATTGGTGAATTGATCGGGATGCAGAAAAAAATTCTGGATTTGAACGGATAAATTTGCAGCGCATCTTGATGGTGAGGACGGTCTTATTGATCTCACGTCATCGGAGCCGGCCTCAACATTGAAAGGAAGCGACATGGTTTGGGCCATTCTCATCTTCGCCGGCTTGTTGGAAGTCGGCTGGGCCATCGGCTTGAAATACACCGAAGGCTTCACGCGCTTGTGGCCGAGTATCTGGACGATCGGTGCCATGATCGCCAGCGTCTGGCTGTTGGCGATTGCCATGAAAACGCTGCCGGCTGGCACGGCTTACAGCGTCTGGGTTGGCATTGGTGCGGTCGGTACCGTGATTCTCGGCATCGTCTTGTTGAATGAACCGGCCAATGCTGCGCGCTTGGTCAGTGTCGGTTTAGTCATTGCCGGCATCGTCGGCCTGAAAATTTTCACGCCGTCCTGAGCCGATCCATGCGCACCTGGCTCCAGGAAACCAAACAGACGCTGCGTTTTCTTGCAGCCGCGCGCTGTTTTTTGCCGCAGTATCTGGAAACTACTGCCGAGCTGGAAAATGTATTGCAGTTGCATCTGCGCCGTGCGGAAATGTTGCAGGCCTTGGATGTGCTGGAGCAGATTGGCGATCAGCATTCCGGTTACGAGGAAGAAGCCAATTTCTGGAAAGAGTTGTTCTACGCCGCGCAGCATATGGCCTTACCAGACCATGCGACGCGCTACGAAGAACGCATCCGGCAAGTCGCGCTGATGCAGCGCATGCGTTGAGCCTCGGGCGAGCGCACTGCGCTTGATACAATGGCAGCCTTCGCCGCTGTCGCATGCGCCGGCTTCTCTTTTAAATTATGACTCGCACCATCGTTCTCGCTTCCAACAACAGCGGCAAGCTGAAAGAATTTAGCCAGTTGCTGACGCCGCTCGGTTTTACCTTGCATGTGCAGGGTGAATTCAATGTGCCGGAAGCCGACGAGCCGCATCTGACCTTCATCGAAAACGCCCTAGCAAAAGCACGGCATGCTGCGCGTTTGACGGGTTTGCCGGCGTTGGCCGACGATTCCGGCATTTGCGCCAATGCGCTAGGCGGCTTACCCGGCGTGCGTTCGGCGCGCTATGCCGGCGAGCCGAAGTCCGATGCACGTAACAATGCCAAGTTGGCGGCCGAGCTTGCACAACTGGCGGACAAATCGGTTTACTACTACTGCGCGCTGGTGCTGGTGCGCCATGCTGACGACCCGCAACCGCTGATTGCTGAAGGGCGTTGGAATGGTGAGTTGATCGACACACCGCGTGGCGCCGGTGGATTTGGCTACGATCCGCATTTCTGGCTGCCGGATTTGGGGAAAACTGCCGCCGAATTGCGCGCGGAAGACAAGAATCGTCTGTCGCATCGCGGTCAAGCATTGCGACAACTGGTCGAGAAGTTGCGATGATCCCGATCAAGCCGGTTGGTCCGGCCTCGTCAACGATCGGCGGCGCGGCGCGAGCGGCCCATGCCTATCTCAAGTCGGGCACGTTGAATCTGACCTCGCTGCCGCCGCTGTCGTTATATGTGCATTTCCCTTGGTGCGTGCGCAAGTGTCCTTATTGCGATTTCAATTCGCATGAAGCGCAGGGCGACTTCCCAGAAGAAGCATACTTGACGGCTTTGCGCGCCGATCTCGAAAGCGCGTTGCCGCTGATTTGGGGACGCAAGATTTACACGATCTTCATCGGTGGCGGCACGCCCAGCCTGCTGTCGGCAGCCGGCATCGACCGTCTGTTGTCGGATCTGCGCAGCTTGCTGCCGCTCGACGGCAATGCCGAGATCACGATGGAAGCCAATCCCGGCACCTTTGAAGCGGAAAAATTCAAGGCTTACCGCACCAGCGGCATCAACCGACTGTCGATCGGCATTCAGAGTTTCAATCCGCAACACCTGCAGGTGCTGGGCCGGATTCACGATGGCGATCAGGCACGCCGCGCGGTCGAGATCGCGCAAGCGAATTTCGATAACTTCAATCTCGATCTGATGTATGCGCTGCCGTCGCAAACGCTGCAAGAAGCGCGCATGGATGTATCGACCGCGATCGGTTTCGCGCCGCCGCACCTGTCGCTGTATCACCTGACGCTGGAACCGAACACGTATTTCGCCAAATATCCACCCATCGTGCCGGATGATGATGCCAGCGCCGAGATACAAGACATGATCGAATCGCTGACGCACGCCGCCGGCTACGGCCATTACGAAGTGTCTGCCTATGCGCAGGCCGGCAAGCAGGCGCGGCACAACCTGAATTACTGGCAGTTCGGCGATTAGCTCGGCATTGGTGCGGGCGCACATTCCAAAATTTCATTTCCGCATCGCGTGGTGCGGCAGGCGCGTTTCAAACAGCCGCAGTCTTATATGGACAATGTGGCGCGCGGCACCCCGATTCAAGAAGAAAACGAAATCAGTCGCGGCGAACTGGGTTTTGAATTCATGTTGAATGCTTTGCGCCTGAGCGATGGTTTCGAGGCAAATCAATTCGCCGAGCGCACCGGATTGACGATCAATACCATCGATCAGTCCTTGAACGCCGCCGAAGCCAAAGGGCTGCTGCTGCGCGATCACAAAATCATTCGCCCTACTGAACTGGGACGGCGCTTCCTGAATGATTTGCAGCAAATGTTCTTGAGCGAATAAACAAGCGCGGCTCCGGTATAATGCGGCCTCTGGCTTTTCCCTAGGAGACTTGGGTGAGCGGTTTAAACCAGCAGTCTTGAAAACTGCCGACGGGGTGACCCGTCCGTGAGTTCGAATCTCACAGTCTCCGCCAGATTCTCTCGGCTGACGCAGCCATCTCCATGCGGCAAATCTGCCGCACTTCGATCACTGTTGCATCAAGCTGCTTCATCCTCTTCGGCTGTGCCGGCGAGATAGCGTAACTCGGCGGCCTGACTCGGCATGATGTTGTCGAACTGGTTGGCCAGATCGTTCAATTCCACGACGCCGTCGGTTTGCATGTTGGCTGCTTCCTGTTGCA
>JAFECY010000293.1 GCA_018241865.1 Pseudomonadota bacterium
ATGGCGCATGAGGTATTATCAGTTTCGATACGATTTGAAAATATTTCTGATGCTATTGGCGAATAATGTTGGTATTAGCTTTCAGGGATGTGGCGTGGTGAAATACGCAACAAGATGCCGCGTTGTACCTCACTATTTTTCGCATGATCACGTTGTGACCTCAAGGAGACTACTGTGCCACTTACGACAACCGGCATCGCTATCCAGATATTGTCCAGTCTTCACACTAGGAAAAAATTTCCAAATGACTGCAGCGTGAATGATTGTAAGGTCGTTGTGAATCATTTAATTCGCAAGTTTTCAGAACCGCTCAACCGCAACGGTGAGAGCGCAGTGATGCAGTCCAAGGAGGTTCTTAAAAATACAGCGAGCCATACGGTTCGTGACCATGCGGTGCCAGTGATTGTTCTCCTGGAGCAATTGCTTGCATGGCCAGAAGAAAATCTGGAGATCAAATCTGATAACTGGAAGCGAGTGGAGGAATTTCTGAAAAAATCTCTGCTAATCGTTGAGGTCACTCGTGAAGAGGATCGTACCCTGACCAAAAATGGTTTTCAGAGAGAGATGCCGGAAGAATGGAGTAATGAAAATAATTGTCTGCATCTCGATCCGCTGGCCAGATACAAGAAATCCAAAATCGAAATTGAAGTCTAACGAGCGTGTTAGTCAATTCCAGCGCTAGATTTTTGTAGGTAATCGAAACATATCTGTGACAAACGTTGATTCATTGTTGATAGGGATTGGTCTGAAAATAAATAACAGGGAGCCGCATGGAACAACAAGAAAAACTGCAATACCAAGCCATCGTCCACAAGATGCTGACTGCCATGGTGAGCATGAAGGGGTCGGACTTGTTCATCACGGCCGGCTTCCCGCCCGCCATCAAGCTGAACGGCAAGCTGACCAAGCTGAACGATACAGCCTTCACCGCGGAACAGACCAGCAAGATGGCACGCTCCATCGCTGCGGAAAAACAGTGGCAGAGCTTCATCGATACTAAGGGTTCCAATTTCGCGATTTCGCTGGAGAACATCGGCCGCTTCCGCGTCAATATCTTCACGCAGCAGCAGCGCACCGGGATGGTGATCCGGGTGATCACCACCGAAATCCCGGATTTTGACCAGATGAACCTGCCGCCGATCCTCAAGGAAGTGGTGAAGGAAAAGCGCGGGCTGGTCCTGCTGGTGGGTGGCACCGGTTCGGGCAAATCGACCACGCTGGCGGCGATGCTCGGTGTGCGTAATCAGGAAACCCACGGCCACATCATCACCATCGAAGACCCGATCGAGTACGTGCATACGCACAACAACTGCATCATCACCCATCGCGAGGTCGGCATCGATACCGTGGGCTGGTTCGATGCGCTGAAGGATACGCTGCGCCAGGCGCCGGACGTGATCCTGATCGGCGAAATCCGCGATCATGAAACCATGGAATACGCGCTCAACTTTGCCGAGACCGGTCACCTCTGTATGGCGACCCTGCATGCCAACAGCGCGAATCAGGCGATCGACCGCATCATCAACTTCTTCCCGGTTGAAAAACACGAGCAGGTGCGCAACGATCTGGCGTTGAACATGCGCGCCATCATTTCGCAGCGCCTGCTGCGCAAGACTTCCGGCGGCCGCGTCGCCGCCATCGAAATCCTGTTGAGCACGGCCACCTCGCGCGATGCGATCGCCAAGGGCGAGGTCGGTCAGCTGAAGGAAATCATGAAGAAATCGGTCGAGCTGGGCATGAAGACCTTCGACCAGTGTCTGTTCGACCTGTACGATGCCGGCGAAATTTCCCTGCAAGAGCTGCAGCTCAATGCCGATGCCAAAGGCGACCTGATGCTGCGCCTGAAGTTGCAAAGTCCGCGTTTCACGAAAGAGGAAATGGGTGGCGCGGCGGGCAGCAAGTCGGTTGGCTTGTCGCTGGAAGTCGAGAAAGAAGAGGAAGAAGATAAAAAGGACGAAGGAAAGAAGTCAAGTGAGATGGCTAAACCCATTGTCAAACCGGCTGCCGCTGCATCGGCGGCTTCCCTTAGTCTGGAGCCGGCGGTCAAGCCTGCGCCGCCGCAGTCCACGCTGCCGAAAATTTGAATTCCAACCGCGGACTGAACGAATCGGAAAGATATATGAACGAATTCGATAGCATCGACGATCAGTTTGTCAGCTACGCCACACTCTTGAGCACGGATGCCGCCGCCCGCTTCAAGGCGCTGCGCGGCTGTTCTTTCTTCGCGCCGGTGCCCGACGCTTGGCTGCAACGCATCGCGGACATGGCGCGGATCGAAACTTTTTATTCCGACGTGTGCCTGACGTCGCAGGATGATGACATGCAGGCCTTCTACGTCATTCTGCAAGGTGCGGCCGAAGCGTTCCGCAACGGCAAGCTGGTTGGCGTCATCGATACCGGCGAATGTTTCGGCGAGGGGATTTTTTTCACCGACGGCGCGATCAGTACCTCGGCAACGGTGATCGCCGATTACAAGATCATCGCCGCCGTGTTCAGCAAGGAAGTGGTCGCCAGCCTGCAAGGCGATGCGGAAGCGATGGTCAGCATGGACAAGGCGCTGTTGCTAGCCTTGTTCAAGAAGCTGCAGCGGGCGAACAGCAAGATCGAGAAATTGATGCTTGTGCAGAGCATGGCTTGATTGTTGATTGGTTGTTGTAACGCGCATTGCAACCATGCTGCGTTTTTGCATTGGTATCGGATGGCGCATGACGCATTGCAGCAAGTTTCCTTTCAATTAATTTCTCGCAAAATATTTCACAATCATTTGCGATTGACGTGGCGATTTTGCTGCTTCCTGTCCGAACGGAGAGTGGCATGGCGAACGGCCACCATCTACATTGTGTACATGCCAGCGCATGCTGAACAAACGGGATCGATGCAAAGATGTTTGCCGGGATCGATCACCGACAAAAAATAAAGCGCTGATAAAAACAAAATAGCCGGTTCGGTACACAACCATAAATAATCAAGGAGACAACATGTTGAAAACTTTTTCCCTGCAGCGCCTGATTACTGCCGCCGCACTGGCTTTGAGCGCCATCGCCGCGCAAGCTGCTTGCCTCGATAATGTCGTGCTGGTACATGGCAATACCGCTTATCCGTCGAGCTGGAATAACACGGTATCGACCCTGAAGAGCCGTGGTTATACCTCTTCGCAACTGTATCTTCCGAGCTGGGGCTCCAAGATCTGCGCCGCCTGCAACGACCACAGCAGCACCAATACCGCCCCGGTGAAGAGCGCCATGCAATCCGCGCTGGCCGCGTCCTGCACCGGCAAGATCGACGTCATCGGTCACTCGATGGGCGTGACGCTGGCGATGAAAGCCATCAATGAACTGGGTTATTCGAGCAAGGTCAACAGCTTCGTCGGCGTCGCTGGCGCACAGCACGGTTTGAATTCTTGCGGCGTCTATCCGTGGAATGTACTGTCCACCACCTGCGGTTCCAATGGTTTGTCGATCGACAGCCCGCTGATTCAGTCGGTCAAGGGCAAGCGTTACGGCGCCAAGATGTATTCGATCAAGAGCTGGATCGATGAAGTGGTGTGCGCTGGTTCCTGCTATGTCTGGGGTTCGCATACCTCCAACATCGACGGCCAGAACGCTACCTACGATTTCGCCCTCGGTCACTTCGGTTTGCAGATGTACACCACCAGCACCCAAGCTGATTTGTTGATGAAATAATTTTCTCGCCGGACTGAGTGTTCGGTCAGCGGTTTCAGCAAGACCCGCACGCGCAAGCATGCGGGTCTTTTGTTTTCCTGCGGTATCATGCAAGCAGTCTTTTTGAATGGAGCGTGCGATGACACTGCGGCATCTTTTCCTTTCTTTCCTGTGCAGTATCGGCCTGCTTTCCGGCTGTGACCAGCAGGGTAATTTTACTGAACAGGTCGGCCTCGACAAGCTGGCCAAGGGCATCTCTTCCGAAGCCGATGTGCGCATGGTGATGGGGCAGCCGGAAACCGTGTACGAGGAAGACGACGGCAGCCGCTCGCTGCAATATCCGAAAGGGCCGGAAGGCGCGCGCACCTGGGTGTTCACCATCGACAAGGCCGGCAAGCTGCAGGATTACAAGCAGGTGCTGACCCCGGAAAATTTCGCGCGTATTCAGCCCGGCATGAGCAAGGACGCGGTGCGCCGCATCCTCGGCAAGCCGCGCAGCATGATTCCGTTCAAGATGAAGAACGAGGAAGTGTGGGACTGGCGTTATCTGGATGGCGTCGATACCAAATTCTTCAACGCGCATTTCGACATGAGCAGCGGCAAGCTCACGCAGACTTCCACTTCGATCGAACAAAAGATGTAATGCGTTCCAGCAGTACCCCGGACGCGCCGCAACGCAAGATCATCCATTGCGATTGCGACTGCTTTTATGCGGCGGTCGAGATGCGCGACGATCCTACGCTGCGCGGTTTGCCGGTGGCGGTCGGTGGCCGGCCCGACAGCCGTGGCGTGATCGCCACCTGCAATTACGAAGCGCGCCGTTTCGGCGTGCGCTCGGCGATGGCGACCGCGCGCGCCCTGCAACTGTGCCCGGATTTGATCGTGCTGCCGCCGGCGATGGAAAAATACCGCATCGCCTCGAAGCAAATTTTGGCGATCTACCGTGATTACACTGAATTGGTCGAGCCGCTCTCGCTCGACGAAGCCTACCTCGACGTCACCCACACCAGCCAATGCCAAGGTAGCGCCACTTTGATCGCGCAAGAGATCAGGCAGCGCATTGCCGACACGGTTGGCATCACCGCATCGGCTGGCATCGCGCCTAATAAATTCATCGCCAAAATCGCCAGCGATTGGAACAAGCCGGACGGCCAGTACGTGGTGCGGCCGCAGGAAGTGGATGCCTTCGTCGCGCAACTGCCGGTGGAAAAACTATTCGGCGTCGGTAAAGTGACGGCGGCGAAATTGCACAAGCTCGGCGCGCGCACCTGCGCCGATTTGCGGACATGGTCGCGGGAGGAATTGCATCGGCATTTCGGCAAGTTTGGCGAACGCATGCACGAGCTGTGTCGCGGCATCGACTACCGGCAAGTGAATGCTGCGCGTGAACGTAAATCGATCAGCGTCGAGGAAACCTATGTGCGCGACATTTCCGATTTGGCCGGTTGCGTTGCGCAATTGCCCGATCTGCTGGAAAAATTACATGCGCGCGTGCAGCGCGTCCGCGCTGAGACGCAGTTGCACAAGCTGTTCGTCAAAATCCGCTTCGCCGATTTTCGCAGCACCACGGCCGAATGCGTGGCCGATCATCTGGATGCGGAGGCATTGCGCAAGCTGATGGAAACCGCGTGGTTACGTGGCGAACGGCCGGTGCGCTTGCTTGGTGTCGGTATTCGTTTGCGTGAGAACGAGCGAACAAGTGACGCGACGGATAATCAACCGGGGCTGTTCGGATGAAAGGCTTACGCAAACTGCCGCGCGCCTTCTATGCACGCGACACGGTTGAAGTCGCGCGCGATTTGCTCGGCAAATATTTGGTGCACGTGGTCGATGGCGTCAAGCGCATCGGCCGTATCGTCGAGGTCGAAGCCTATCTCGGCGCACACGACTTGGCGGCGCATTCCTCGAAGGGCATCACCGAGCGCACCCGCGTTATGTTTGGCCCGGCCGGTTACGCTTATGTGTATCTGATTTACGGCATGTACCACTGCGTCAATGTAATTACCGAATGCGAGGGGCATGGCACGGGCGTGTTGTTGCGTGCGCTGGAGCCGGTGCAACATCTGGAAGGACGTACGCAGGGACCGGGCTTGCTGTGCCGGGCGATGGGCATCGATCGCCGCCTGTACGGCCACGATCTGGAGAGCCGGGATTTTTATTTGGCGCAGGGCGCGGTGAGCGAGCCTTTCACCATCGTCCAACGGCCGCGCATCGGCGTCGATTACGCTGGTGTATGGGCAGCGCGCGAGCTGCGCTTTTATATCGCTGACAATCCTTATGTTTCGCGTAAGTAGCGACTAGCGAGACAGATTCTTGCGCCAGTTGAATTGCCACAGCAGCGCATATGCCACCAGCAGCAGATGGCAGGTGGAGATGCCGGTGATGACCATTTCGCTGACAAAATCCTTGAGCGGATATGGCAGGTAGGCTTGGTGCGCTTCTATGATCGCTGCCAGCAAGCCGACCACTGCTGGCACGGCGACAAAGGCTGCTAGGATGGCGCAGCGCTGCCGGAAGGAAAAGCTGGCCGGCATGGGCTGTGCCGGCCGCGGCACACTGCGTTGCCAGTTTCGGCTCCACCACATCAACAAACCGAGACCGAGCACCGTGCTGCCATGCTGCAGCAGCTTGTAGGGCGTGACGTGGTAGTCGCCGATGGCAAACAAATCGGCAGCCAGCAGCGGCAGCGCCTGCACGCCGAAGCCGGTGCCGTGGGTGAAGCCATCCCAGATGAGGTGCGTGAGCGCGCCCAGCAGCAGCGATACCACGATCGCCAGCCCCGATGCGCTTGGCAGGCGCAGCATGTCTTGTGCCGACAAGCGTGTACGCCACGCATCCGGCAGCAGCGCCGCCAGCGGCGCTTTCAGCAGTAGATGAAACAGCAGGTAGAGCGCCATACCCAGCGGCAAGCAGAACCAGAGCAAGGCCGGCAGCGAATGACTGTCGGCGCGCAGGAGCTCGAAGGGCAGGAAGTAATGGAAATCCGGCGTCATGCTGCCGATGATGAGTGCCGACAGTATGAGTCTGTTAGGCGCAAGGCGGAACAGTGGAACGGCGGCGGCAGGGTGGGCGAAGGTAAAGGGCATGCGTGCGTTGCGTTCGTTCTCAGGCCAGCTTCTTTTGCCAGAACAGCGCGTGTCCCATCGCCGGATCGAGCGCATAGCCGTCGTAGCCGCAGGCGCGGTACAGGGCTTGAGCGGCGACATTGCCTTGCAAAACTTCCAGCGTCAGCTTGCAGCAGCCGCGTTCCTTGGCAATTTCTTCCGCCTTCGCCAGCATCCCCCGGGCGATGCCGCGTCCGCGAAAAGGCGCGGCCACCATCACGTCGTGGATGTTCAGCAGCGGTTTGGCGGCGAAGGTGGAAAAGCCTTCGATGCAATTCACCAGTCCGGCCGGCTCGCCATCGACGAACGCCAGGATCACGTGGGCACTGGAGCGTTTCAGCAATTCGCCGACCAGGTTGGCTTGGGCATAGGCCGGCAATGCGCTGCCGCCGCCCATGACATCGAGCGCATAGGCATTCAATAAGGCGAGGAAGGCTTCGGCGTGGCGCGGCAAGCGCAGGTCGGCGGTAAGAATTTCGGTCAAGATGGATTCCGGCGGTGATAGATGGAAGCGCGTGAGACGCATGGCGCGCACGGCATATTTTACTTGCCAGTCGTCGGATCGGGAAAGGCGTTACACGCTACAATCAGGAGCTCTGGTCACGAGGGGGATCGGGTCAGGGAGCTGGTCAGGCCTTGCCTTTTGCCTTCCCCCATCATCAGTGCTGATCCCATAAACATGGGATACCGGAACAGATCGCTTTCCGGTGTAATGGCAAGCTTGATAATTCCTACTTTCTGTCATGCCCCGCTCTTTACGCATCGAATTTCTTGGCTGCCAAGCGCTATGCAACTCTAGTGGCTGATGGCAAGGATGTAGCATTGTGGGACGAAGGCTTGCGCCAGAAAATTTATCTTGGCGAAGAAAATTTTGTGGCACGTATGCAGGCTTTGCTGGCGCGCGATCAATTAAAATCGTATGACGTGCCTCGGATTCAGCGTAGCGGTAAGGTATTGATGGTAGCGGAGTATTTGCGGCAAAACATGGAAAGAAATGACGCCATTTTTCTGGCCTATCAGGAGGGCAAGCACACCATGTCCGCCATTGCAAAGGAAACCGGTTTATCCGTCTCGCGAGTGAGTCGGTTGATTGCTGCTGCAGAGGGCGGGGCAAAAGGCAAGACCTGACACTATTTCCTTTTTTCTTTATCGGGCGCGTGAGGGGCAAAAGCGGAACGAGATGGCTATGAACAGGCGAGAGACAAACTGGCGGCGAGGCGGGGTGCGTTTATGGCTGCTCGGTGCAGCGCTGTGGGGGCTGTATGCGGCCGGCAAATACCAAGCCGTCGATGAAATCGGTTACGCCTACCGATATCGCTTCCACTACGAAACGCTGACGACCAAAGACGCCGCGCAAGAATCCTGTGGATGGAGCGAGGCGGTTGACCGCGTTTTGGGAGGAGCTAAAACAAGCACAAGCGATAAAAAGGAGTTTTCCCCCTACTTACAAAGGTTTCTGCCAAAAGGGGTCAAAGAAATCGAGGATTGCGTAGGGCAGCAAACCGCTTTAGGCAAGCCCCGCCCGGACGCTGAGATATCTTGCGGCGACGAGTACGAGCAGAAGCATGTCGCAGAAGCGCGGCAGCGCGCCTACGAAGCCAAGAAGGCAAGAGAAAACGAATGCTTCGCCGCCTATCGCCCACGCCCCCCATCATGGGAGTGGGTTGCTTGGGTGTTTTTACCCCCTACGCTAGGTGTCGCATTGATCGCCGCGGCGACTTGGGTTTTCTTCGTGACCGCCCGCTGGCTGGTTAAAGGTTTTATATCCTAGCACCGCGCTATGGAACGTCGCCCCCTATTATCTGGGATATTAGGGGGTACCCATTAGTCGCCCATAGTCAACAGCGCGAACAAAATACTCGCGGTCACCCACGATAGAACGCAACGCACTTACCATCGCTATTTCTCGTAGGTATGACATTCGTGCTCTTTGCTTCATCGTGTGATTGCGTGAATCGCATCAGTCACCCATGTGGATCAAGTGTGGGATTTGGCCGCTTACACGCTACAATCGCGGATGAAGCAAGCCAGACAGCCGCTGGCCGACGCAAGTCGGCGGGAGGAAGGTCCGGACTCCATAGAGCAGGGTGACGGCTAACGACCGTCCGTCGAAAGCCATAAGCGCAGTTTGACTTAGGTATAAGACGAGGAATAGGGCCACAGAGACGAGCGTATTTAGTTACGGTGAAACGCGGTAACCTCCACTCGGAGCAATCTCAAATAGGCACGCATTGATGCGGCTCGCGGAGCGTGCGGGTAGAGAGCTTGAGCCGTGGAGTAATTCACGGCCTAGAGGAATGGCTGTCATAGCGGATAGGGCAACTTGTCCGCCGTAACAGAATCCGGCCTATCGGCTTGCTTCATTTTTATTCCATGCGTTGAACACGACACCGTCGCCATGAAAGAACGCGCAGATTCAACGCAGAACACCCATGCGGATACGACATCCCTGATTCGCTTTGCTCCGGCGGTTTTCGTCTGCTTGTGGGCGACGGGGTTCATCGGCGGGAAGCTTGGCCTGCCTTATGCTGAGCCGCTCACCTTCCTGCTCATCCGGTTTTTTGTGGTACTGAGCATTTTGATTCCGGTGGCGCTGCTGATGAAAGCGCCGTGGCCGACGACGCGGCAGGAGTGGGGGCACACCGCCATCGCCGGGTTGCTGCTGCACGCCGGTTATCTCGGTGGCGTGTTCAGTGCGATTCATCGCGGTATGCCGGCCGGTGTGACCTCGCTGATCGTTGGCTTGCAGCCGGTGCTGACGGCGATTCTGGCCGCTGTTTGGTTCAAGGATAAGATCACGCGCCGGCAATGGTTGGGCTTGGCGTTGGGTTTCGTCGGCGTCGCGCTGGTAGTGTCGGGCAAGATCAGCCTGAATAATTGGGAGCCGAAGGCGTTTGCCGCTGCGCTACTGGCGCTGGTGTCGATCACGCTCGGTACGCTTTACCAGAAACGCTATTGCCACAATTTAATCTGCTGAGCGGAACAGTCATCCAGTACGCCGCCTGCGCCATGCTTTATCTGTTGCTGGCGCCGCTGTTGGAAACTATGCAAGTGCAGTGGAGTGGCCGCTTCATGTTTGCCTTGGCTTGGCTGGTAATCGTTTTATCGATTGCCTCGATCATGCTGTTGTACTTGCTGATCCGGCGCGGCGCGGCCACGCAAGTCACGTCGCTGTTTTATATGGTGCCGCCCACCACGGCGGTCATGGCTTGGCTGATATTCGGCGAAACCCTGTCGGGTTGGGCACTGGCGGGCATGGCGATGTGCGGCGTCGGCGTGGCGCTGGTGGTGCGTTCGCCGCGCATTTCTTGAATTTCCCCCCGGTTGTTCTTCCGTTCCCTCTTTTCCTTTCCGCGAACTTCCTAGATAAACACATGTGTTTATCTCAGACCCTACTTTCACATATCTTCTTAAGTGCTTAATTTTCCTTGATTTTATGCTTTTGCGTCGCTTCAAAGACTTGCGCTAAGTGTTTGACTTCATTGAAAAAAATATCAATTTCGCCCCGGATTTGACTTGACCGCAAAAAACTCCTCCTCTAAAGTGGGCGGAAGTGTGAAAAAGTGTATTTTTGTGGGGGAAATTTCGATGATCCTCTCCGAAAATCTTATCGAACCAGCAGCCGCATAGCGGGAGGTCTTAGCAGTGTTTCAGGGCGCGTCAGCATTGAATCTCGATGCCAAAGGCCGGATGTCGATTCCGGCCCGGCACCGTGACGCCCTGTCGCTGCAGTGCGAAGGCCGGGTCACGCTGACTAGGCATCCGCATGGTTGCCTGCTGTTTTTCCCGCGCCCGGTGTGGGAACAGCACCGCGAACAGATCGCCGCTTGGCCGATGTCGGCGCGCGCTTGGCAGCGCATCTTCCTTGGCAATGCCTGCGACGTCGAAATGGATGGCGCGGGTCGCATCCTGATCGCGCCGGAATTGCGTGCCGCCGCCGGCATGTCGCGCGACGTCATGCTGCTCGGCATGGGCAGCCATTTTGAGGTGTGGGATGCCGCCAAGCTGGCCGAAAGCGAGGCGCAGGCGATCGAGTCCGGCATGCCGGACGTGCTCAACAATTTTTCCTTCTAGCCCGCGATGAATGCACAAGCGGTGCCGGAATTGCAGCACCGCACGGTACTGCTGGATGAGGCGGTGGCGGCTCTCGACATTGTGGGTGAACGGGCGGGCGGTGTGTATGTCGATGGCACCTTCGGTCGCGGCGGTCACAGTAGGCTGATTCTGGAAAAGCTGAATGCGCAGGGTCGTTTGCTGGCGTTCGATAAAGATCCGCAAGCGATCGCGTATGCAAAAACGATTGCGGACAAGCGGTTTGAAATCGTGCATGGCAGTTTTGCAGGAATGCGCGCAGCGCTCGCCGAGCGGGGCATCGCGCAGGTGGATGGGGTGTTGCTGGATTTGGGTATCTCGTCGCCGCAAGTGGACGATGCGGCGCGGGGTTTTAGTTTTCGGGCCGATGGGCCACTCGACATGCGTATGGATACCACGCGCGGCATGTCGGCAGCAGAGTGGCTGGCGACCGAAGACGAGCGGACGATAGAAAAGGTGATACGCGACTATGGGGAAGAACGGTTTGCTTTTCAGATTGCAAAGGCGATTGTTGCTCGCCGGTCAGTCGAGCCAATTTCAAGCACACGACAGCTTGCCGCGCTCGTGGCACACGCCGTCAAAACCCGCGAGAAGGCCAAGGACCCTGCAACCCGCACCTTTCAGGCTATCAGGATTTACATCAATCAAGAGCTTGAAGAACTCGAAATAGGATTGGAGCAGGCGTTCAGTGTTCTGACGCTGGGGGGGAAATTGGCTGTGATCAGCTTTCATTCACTGGAAGATCGCATCGTCAAACAGTACATGGCCGGCAAGGCTAATGTGCCGCAGCCTGACCGTCGCCTGCCGATACGCGCCGTCGATCTGCCGCAACCGGAATTGAAACTCCTCTCCCGTATCAAACCTTCCGACGCTGAAGTGGCTGCCAACCCACGCGCCCGTTCGGCTGTCATGCGTGTGGCGCAACGCCTGAAAGGTGCGATATGAGCGGGCGTCTCGCCGTCGTTCTCAGTGCGCTGTTGGTGCTGTGCGCGCTTACTCTGGTTCATTCGCAATATCAGGAACGTTATGCCTTCATTGAACTGGAGCGCGCGCAAGCCGCCGCACGTCAGCTCGATATCGAATGGGCGCAACTGCAACTCGATCAATCCACGTTGGGTAAGCATGCCCGCATCGAAGCCAATGCGCGTCGCGATTTGTCCATGGTGACATTGACGCCGGCGCGTACGCAATATCTGACGGCGGGGGCGCGATGACGCGTATGCCGCCCCATTCCGGCTCCAACGCGCGCATTGCTGCCGCCAAAGGCGTGCCGTTTTCGGCCAGCCCAGTGCTGGCCGTCAAGCTGCCGGCTTGGCGCTCGCGTCTGGTGCTATTCCTCATGTTTGCGGCTTTTTTGCTACTGGCAGGTTGGGCGCTGCGTCTGCAACTGTTCTCCGCTGATTTCTTGCAAAAGCAAGGCGAATCGCGCTATGCGCGCACGTTGGAATTGCCGGCCACGCGCGGCAAGATCACCGACCGTAACGGCCAGGTGCTGGCGTCTTCGATTCCGGTGAAAGCGATCTGGGCGATTCCCGACGACGTGCAGTCCGCACCGAAGGAAAAATTACGCGCGTTGGCGAAGCTGCTTGACATGAGTGAACGCGAATTGCGCGACAAGCTCGATTCCGATC
>JAFECY010000294.1 GCA_018241865.1 Pseudomonadota bacterium
AGTTTGGCCGCAGTTTGCCGAAAATCAGCTTATCGAGACGTCGAAAACTCATCATCATGGCTAACATACTCAGCATCGGCAAAAGCGGACTGCAGGCAGCGCAGCTCGGCGTCGCCACGACCGGCCACAACATCACCAACGCCTCGACCCCCGGCTATAGTCGGCAGGTCATGGTGCAGGGCGCGCAGATCGCCAACGGCATTTCTGCCGGCTTCGTCGGCAGCGGCACCGAGGTGCTGGCGATCCGGCGCGTGTTCAACGATTTCCTCGCTACGCAAGTTACCAACGCGCAGAGTTCGGAAAATGCGCTCGGCAACTATCTGACCCAAGTCAACCAGATCAACAATATGTTGGCCGACCCGACGACCGGCCTGTCGCCCGCATTGCAGGATTTCTTCAACGGCGTGCAAAATCTGGCTTCCAATCCAGGTTCCAACGCGACGCGGCAATCGATGTTGTCTTCGGCGGACACCTTAGCCAACCAATTTCAAAGTATGTCCTCGCAGCTCAGCGATATGAGCGCGAATGTCAACGCGCAAATCCGCGACAGTGTTACCACCATCAACAGCTATGCATCGCAATTGGCGACGCTGAATAACGCTATCGCGCGTGCGCAAGGCGGCAACGATGCCAAGCCGGCCAACGATTTGCTCGATCAGCGCGATCAACTGGTTTCCGATTTGAGTAAAGAAATCAAGGTGAGCGTCGTTAAGCAGGGCGATGATTACAACATTTTTATCGGTAATGGCCAGCCGCTGGTGGTAGGGGGCACGCCCTACAGTTTGGCTGCGACGCAATCGCCGACTGACATCAGCCGTACCACGATCAGCTACCAAGGCAATGGCACAACCTTTCCGCTGGCGGAAAATTCGCTGCAGGGCGGTAAGCTGGGTGGTTTGTTGGAATTCCGTTCCAGCACGCTCGACACCGCGCAAAACGCCATCGGCCGCATTGCTATTGGCCTAGCGACGACCTTCAATGCCCAGCACGTGCTGGGGCAGGATCAGAACGGCGCGATGGGTGGGCAATTTTTCAGTGTCGGTACCCCGGTCGTCAGCCCGGCAACCACCAATGGCGGCACCATGCAGATGTCGGCCTCCATCAGCAATGTGAATGCGCTGACCACTAGCAACTACCAGGTTAAATACATTGGCCCTGGCAATTACCAAGTGATGCGCGTTTCCGACGGTGCCATTACCACCACGGCGACGATGCCGGTCACGATCGACGGCGTGGATTTCAGCATCGTGTCCGGCGCAGCCAATCCCGGTGATACTTTTTTGGTCAAACCCACAGCCGGTGGCGCTGCTGGTATGAATGTGCTGGTTCAGGATACAGCTAAGATCGCCGCGGCCGCACCGGTGCGCACCAACGCCACCGCGACTAACGCCGGCTCGGGCAAGATCAGCGCCGGCTCGGTGAGCGCGGGTTATGCCCCCGCCAGCATGTCGCCGGCGGCGACGATGACCTACAACGCCGGTGCCAACCAGTTGACCGGCTTCCCGCTGGTGCCGGTCACGGTGACCAATGGCGGCGTGTCAACCACGTACGCCGCCGGTGCGCCGGTGCCCTATACCGATGGCGCGACCATCAGCTTCAGCAACGTCAGCTTCACCATCGGCGGCGCCCCCGCCAACGGCGATACCTTCACCATCGGTCAGAACACCAACGGCCTCGGCGACAACCGCAACGCCTTGTTGCTGGCCGGGTTGCAAACGGCGACTACACTGGGCAACGGCACCATGAACTTCCAGTCCGCCTTTGGCCAGTTCGTCAATACTGTCGGCAACAAAGCGCACGAATTGAGCGTGACCAAATCGGCCGCCGAGAAACTGACCTCCGACGCTATCGAGGCGCAGCAGGCTGATTCCGGCGTCAATCTGGATGAAGAAGCCGCCAACTTAATGCGTTATCAGCAGGCTTATCAAGCAGCCGGCAAGGTCATGCAGACTGCCAGCACGTTGTTCGATACCTTGCTCTCGATCGGTAACCACTAAGGAAGACGGCCATGCGTATCAGCACCAATACCTTGTATCAGGCCGGTTCCGCCAAGCTGAGCGAGTTGCAAGCTGGCCTGTTGAAAACGCAGCAGCAGGTCGCCGCCGGTCGCCGTATGCTGACCCCTGCCGACGATCCGGTTGGCGCTGCTCGCGCGCTGGAAGTCACGCAATCGCAATCGGTCAATACGCAGTACGGCGTCAACCGCGCCAATGCCCGCGATTCGTTGGCGATGGAAGAGAGCGTATTGCAGTCGGTAACCGGTCTGATTCAAGATTTGCAGACCAGCGTGGTTGAAGCCGGCAATGCCTCGCTGGACGATACGCAGCGCAAGTTTCTTGCTAGCGAATTGAGCGGGCGTTTCAATGAATTGATGGGGTTGGCCAACAGCCGCGACAATACCGGCAATTATCTGTTCGCCGGCTTTCAATCGACTTCCCAGCCTTTTGTGCAGACGGCGACCGGTGCCAATTATGCCGGCGACCAAGGCCAACGCCTGCTGCAAGTTGACGCAACCCGCCAAATGGCGATGAGCGACGCCGGTGACGCCGTGTTCATGCACAAGACCGGCAATGGCAGCTTCGTCACCGCCGCCACCGGAACCAACACCGGCAATGGCGTCATCGATCCTGGCTCGATCACCAACACCACGCTGCTGACCGGCCACAACTACAGCCTGACCTTCACGGTCGCTGCCGGGGTGACCACCTATGACGTGGTGGACACCACGACCGCCACCACGGTTTCCAGCGGCAATCCCTACACCAGCGGCCAGAGCATCGGCTTCGACGGCCTGCAATTCGACATCAAGGGCGCACCGGCCAACGGCGACAGCTTCACGGTGGCGCCCAGCAATCGTCAGGACATTTTCACTACCCTGCGCAATCTAATCAACGTGCTGAATACGCCGGCCAGCAGCGACGCCGGCAAGGCCGCGCTGACCAATGGCCTGAACAAAGCGTCGATGGATCTGGCGCAAGGACTGGACAACGTGCTGACCGTGCGCGCCACCACCGGTGCCCGCCTGAAGGAACTCGATTCGCTCGACAATCTCGGCAGCGACAAGGACTTGCAGTTCTCCAGCACGCTCTCCGGTTTGCAAGACCTCGACTACAACAAGGCCATCACGCAACTGACGCAGCAAAGCGTCACTCTGCAGGCAGCGCAGCAGTCTTTCATGAAAATCACCGGCCTGTCGCTGTTCGATTACTTGCGATAGCTTACGATAGGCATCCGAAGGGCGGTGATGTCACCGCATTTGCAGTACATGCCCGGCTTTCATGCCGGGCTTTTTTGTTTGCGGCTTGCCAGTCGCGCGTTTTACAATCAGGCATCTTGCCGTCCCACGCACAGGGAAGGTCATTTTCACGCAGCCTTGACGAGTCCCCACGATGAAGACACTGCACCTCCAACCGACAGTTCCGCACTACATGCAAACCTTTCGCTGTATCGGCGCGGATTGCCCGGAAAACTGCTGCCACGGTTGGCGCATCGACATCGACGAACAGACCTACAAAAAATACCAGAAGGTCGCGATCTATCCGCTCGCGAAGAAACTGCAAACCGTGTTGCAGCCCTCGGCGCAACCCAGCCGCAGCACCTACGCCGTGATGCAGATGCAGGCGGATGGTCGCTGCACCATGCTCGATCAGGACGGCCTGTGCGAAATCCACGCCAAACTGGGCAGCGATCATCTGTCCGACACCTGCATGCATTACCCGCGTGTTTTTTCCAGCGTCCATGACAAGCTGTATTGCTTCTCGACCCTGAGCTGTCCGGCGGCGGCCGATCTGGCGCTGCGCCAACCCGACAGCATGACGATGGCGGTGATGGACATGTCGATACCGGGCAAGGCGGAAATTCCGCTGGAAAATATTCTCGACTTCAAACAGCATCCGCACGTCGCGCTCGAATTCTTGGAGCCGATCCAGGAAGTGGCGGCCCTAGTGGTGCGCCATCCCGAACTGAGCGCGGCGGAAGCGATGGTGGTCTTGTCGCTGATGGTGCAGAAGCTGGCGCGTCACTTCGCCGAGCCGGATCCGGCAACGGCGCGCACGGCGCTGGCACGCACGCTCACCGATTTTTGCCGACCCGCTTACTGCCTAGAAGCCAGGGACGTCATGGCGCAAGCACCCCGGCAGTTGTCGGCCAGATTGACGCTGCTCAAAGGCATCACGCTCAAGTATCTGCAAGAGCGCAAGGGCCGACCGACATTTATGGAGACGCTGGCACAAGCCGCACGTGGATTGCATCTCGACGCGGCCGATCAGGCTGAGGCGGAACAGAGTTGCCTCGTCGCAGAGCGCGACTGGTTCGAGCCCTTCGACCGTCGCCATCCTCATCTGCTAAAGAATTACCTGTTGAACGAATTCGGCAAGAACAATTTCCCTGTTGGGAAGAGCTTGGATATCGAAACGGAATTCACCAGCCTAGCAGTGCGCTTCGCCTTGATCCGTCTTTATTTGATCGGCATTGCCGGCGACAGACGCGAAGCCTTCGACGAGCAGGATTATGTTCGGCTGGTGTATCGTTTCGTGCGCAATCTGGAGCATGGTAGTTTCTTCGTCGATACCCTGAACGCGATGGCGCAGCAAGGGTATGGCGGATTGGCGGCGGCGGTGATTTTGTTGCGTTGAACGGGAAAATGACGTTGGCCGCAATCAACGCAGTGTGGTGATTTGCCGGATGGTATCCACGCCTTCTTGCAACAAACGCTCGATCGGCGTTGCCATGTAGGGGATGGTGATGGCGATCATGATGAAGCCGACGCCGATGGCGACCGGGAAGCCGATACCGAAAATGTTGAGTTGCGGTGCGGCGCGTGTCAGGATGCCGAGAGCAATGTTGTTGATGAGCAGTGCGGCGACGATGGGCAGCGACAACTGCATGCCGGCGCTGAAAATGCGACCGCCCCAAGAGGCGATATCGTGGTAACCACTGCTGCCCAGTCCAGTCGCTGCAATCGGCATGGTGTTGAAGCTATCAACGAGAGTCGAAATCAGAACGAGGTGGAAATTAGCCGCTAGGTAAATCATCAACATCAATAGCGAGAGAAACTGCGCGATCGCCGAGGAACGGCCTTGCGACTGCGGATCGAAGAAGGTGGCGAAACCCAGACCCATTGTTAGACCCGTAACCTCACCAGCCATCTCAATAGCGGAAAACACAATCCGCATGGCAAAGCCCATCGCCATACCGATCACCATCTGCTGCAGCAAAATCATCAAACCACTTAGCGACAGCGGATCGAGCGCCGGCCCCGATGGAATGGCTGGCGCGATCATCATGCCGATCAAAATGGACAGGCCGATTTTGACCCGTGCCGGTACGCTGACGTTGCCGAACAGCGGTGCGGTGGTAATCAATCCGAGTATGCGCGTCAACGGCCAAATGAAGGCGGCCAACCAAGTGTAGAGCTGCGCGCTGGTGACGGAGATCATGAGGACAGGGGAGGGTCTTGAGAAGCATGAGTCACGGCGGGCACGGTGGGCACGGTGGGCACGGCGGAAAATTTTGCACTGTTGCCGTGTGCGTCGTGCTTCAACATGGCTGCTCGCGCACGTTCAACTAATCATGCCCGGTATGCCGGAAAACATCTGGCGCATGTAATCGACCAGCACCGACAGCATCCACGGGCCGGCGATGATTAATGATAAAAAGATGCCGACTAGCTTAGGGATGAAGGACAAGGTGGTTTCGTTGATTTGGGTCGCGGCCTGAAAAATGCTGACGACGAGGCCGATGGCCAGCGCGATCAACAACATCGGCGCGGCAACCATCAAGGTAACTTGTATGGCTTGGCTGCCCATAGCCATGACGTTTTCGGGAGACATGTCAGGATCCTCAGTAAAAACTTTGCGCCAGTGAGCCGATCAGCAACTGCCAGCCATCCACCAGCACGAATAACATC
>JAFECY010000295.1 GCA_018241865.1 Pseudomonadota bacterium
AACAAATCCATGTTGAATCCAGAATGGCTGCCTGTCATCCTGCAGGCTTCCTTCAGTGAAATTTACGTCCTCGATTGCGCCGATTTGCGCTTCTTGGCGAGCAATGAAGCTGCCCAAAAAAATGTGCAATATTCGGCCGCCGACTTGGCCGGCATGACGCCGATCGATATTGCGGAAGATCTGACTGCCGAGATTTTTGTCCAGATTTTGCAGCCATTGCAGCAGGGTTTGGTTGCGCAGGCGGCCTTCACCACCATACACAAACGTCGCGATGGCTCGATCTATCCGATCGAATTTCGACTATTCCATGTGCCCTCCGCATCGCAGCCGGTCATCGTCGCCATCGGCAACGACATTAGCGCGCGCTACGAGTCGGCCAATGCCCTGCGCCTGTCCGAATCGCGCTTCCATGCCATCGTCTCGAATACGCCGGGACTGGTGTTCCAGTGCCGGCTCAGCAAGGACGGTCAGATCGGCTTTCCGTATCTGAGCGAAGGTTGTCAAGCTCTGCTCGGGCTCGAACCTGAGCAACTGCAGACTCGACCGGAATTGTTCTTGGACTTGATCCTACCGGAAGATCGCGCTTCTTTTCGCGCCTCCATGAGCGCCTCCGCCGCTGAGATCAAGAGCTGGAACTGGGAAGGCCGTATCTGGATCGAGCAATGGAAAGACGTCAAATGGATCAACCTGCGCTGCACGCCGCGCGCCATGATCGGCGACGAAATCCAGTGGGAAGGAATCATGAGCAACATCACCGAGAGCAAGCTGGAAGAAACCGAGATGAAGCGTTCGCGGCAACAACTGGCGGAACTTTCGGCGCATATCGACAAGGTCAAGGAACAGGAACGCACCCGCATCGCGCGTGAAATCCATGACGATCTGGGTGGCAATCTGACCGCGATCAAGATGGCGCTGGCGTTATTGGCTCGCCGTTTACCGCCGGCGGAGGACGCGCTGATCGAGAAAGCGCGCTACGCCGACTCGCTGGTAGATCGCACCATCGAGGCCATCCATCGTATCGCCGGCGATTTGCGACCGGGCATACTCGACTTCGGCATTGTCGAAGCGATCCGCTGGCAAGCCAAGGAATTTGAGAAACAGGCCGGCATTTCTTGCAGCGTCACCAGCAACCGCAAGGAAATCACCTTGAGTCCAGATCAGGCCACCGCCTTGTTCCGCATTTTTCAAGAAGCACTGACCAATATCGGCAAACATGCGCAGGCCAGCAAAGTCGAAGTCAATCTGATTGGCAGCAACCGTAACGTGCGGCTGGAAATCGCCGACAACGGCAAAGGATTGGTCAATACGGATCGCCTGAAGCCGGATTCGTTCGGCATTCGCGGCATGGTCGAACGTGCCAGCGCGCTGGGCGGCGAACTCGACGTAAAATCCGGGCCGGCCGGCGGCTGTGTTGTCATGATACGGATTCCGCTGACGCCTGCTTGACGCCAGCCGCCAATCGGCAATAATTATCACCGGAAGCAAAGCGTGGAGACGATATAACAACATGTCCAGCAAGAACAGCATCAAGGTGGTGATCGCCGACGATCATGCGATCGTGCGCGAGGGCTTGAAACAAATTCTGGCCGACACCGGCGAAATCATCGTCGCCGGCGAAGCGGAAAATGCGCTCGAAGCGATTCGCTTGGTTAGACGCGGCAAATGCGATGTGCTGTTGCTCGACATTTCCATGCCCGACCGCAACGGCATCGACGTTCTCAAGCAATTACGTAAAGAATATCCCGATCTAGCGGTGCTGATGCTGACCATGCACCGCGAAGACCAATATGCAATCCGTTCGCTCAAAGCCGGCGCTGTCGGTTATCTCAACAAACAGAGCGCGCCGGCGGAACTGGTCAACGCTATCCGTCAGGTAGCCGGCGGCAAAAAATACATCACCCCGACGCTGGCGCAGGAACTCGCCAATCAGATCGGTGAAGACCGCGACGTGCCGCTGCACGAAACCCTGTCCGACCGCGAATACCAAACCCTCACCATGATCGCCTCCGGCAAGACGGTCAGCGATATCGCCAACGAATTGCTGCTATCGGTCAAAACCATCAGCATGTACCGTTCGCGTTTATTGCAAAAAATGAAACTGCGTCACAACGCCGAACTGACCCACTACGCCATCAAGAACCACTTGGTCGAAGAATGACACCTTCTTTATTCCGCATTCCCCGGACCAGCCGATAGTATGATCGGCACATGCCGCCCAATTCCGCCACCCAACCATGAGCAATAAGTCAGACAAGCCGCAAAATCCGGCGGAAATCGCGCGCGAAGCTTTCCGTCAACTGGCAGTGCGTCGCATCACGCCGACGCCGGACGCCTACCGCACTATTTACGATGAACTCGCCGGCACGCCGCCCAAGGTCGGAGCCGATACGCTCCTGCTCGCCGCCGCCGAACAACTGGCCGCCAACGGACCGCGCGAACTGGCCGATTTCAGCCTGCGCCTGCAACGTGCCGCCAAGGCCGGCGACTGGACGGACTTCGGTCGCTTGCTCACGACGCAACTGACAGAACAACACACTGCACTGACGACGGCAAATGCTCGTCCTGCCGCAATGCCCGCCACGTCGGTCACTCCCGCCCCCGCCCCGGTGATTGGTATCGCCACTGCCGGTGACGCCAATCCCGAAGATGTGCTGCGCGATTTGCTATCGCGCTCCTTGAGCTTGGCGGTTGCTTCCCTACTACGCGACAATCCGCCCCTGCTCAGGGAAGCAGAAACTCTGGCAGACGATGTCAGAGAAGCAAAAACGCCTGCCGCGCTGGAAGAAGTCGCCGGCCGCCTCAAACAACTTTGTTTCAAAATCGAAATGAAGGCCGGCGACATGAGCGAGCAGCAAGAATTGCTGCTGCGCCTGTTCAAATTATTACTGGAAAACATCGGCGAACTGCAGGAAGACGACAGTTGGCTGCGCGGCCAGCTCGACACCGTGCAAAACCTGCTGTCTGGTCAAATAAATCATGCCGTGCTGGAAGACGCCACCCGCAGTCTGAAAGAAGTCATCTACAAGCAAGGCTTACTCAAACACAGCCTAGGCGAAGCCAAGGCCCGGATGAAGAGCATGATGATTACCTTCATCGATCGCTTGAGCGCCATCGCCAACACGACGGGCGACTATCACGACAAAATGACCGGCTATGCGACCAAGATCAGCGAAGCCCGCGACATCGTGTCGCTCAGCGGCATCATCGACGATGTCATGCGCGATACCCGCTACGCCCAAGCCGAGGCGCTGCGCTCGCGCGACGACATGCTGGCGGCACGCAAAGAAGTACAAGAAGCCGAGAACCGCATCCAGCAACTGGAAACCGAACTCAAAGACATGAGTGAACTGGTGCGCGAAGACCAGTTGACCGGCAGCCTGAACCGGCGCGGCTTGGACGACGTGCTGGAACGCGAAGTCGCCCGCGCCGGTCGGCGTCATTTGCCGCTGTGCCTCGCCCTGCTCGACCTCGACGATTTCAAGAAACTCAACGACACCCACGGTCACCAAGCCGGTGACGACGTCCTGATCCACTTGGTGCGCGTGGTCAAGGACACCTTGCGCACCATGGACGTCATCGGCCGCTTCGGCGGTGAAGAATTCATGATCCTGCTGCCCGACACACCTTTAGAAGAAGCCGTAAAAACCGTCACCCGAGTGCAACGCGAACTGACCAAACGCATCTTTCTTTATAAAAATGAAAGGTTGCTCATCACTTTCAGCGCCGGCGTCGCCCTGCGCGGCGACAAGGAAGACCAAGCCGCCTTAGTCAAACGCGCCGACGATGCACTGTACAAGGCCAAACGCGCCGGTAAGAACCGCGTGATTGCCGCCGATCCGCCGGTAGGGTGAACAAACCGGCAAGACAAAACGTCGAAACCGCCACATCAAACCCGCCCTCGCGCGGGTTTTTTCATTGAAATGCAGAAATTATATTTTTCTTCTGCACCCATCAAGTTTGCGGAAATACCGCGTCTTACTCGGACGATTCCGAAAAAACTGAAGGGTGAATTGCAGAAAAAAACAGCCGAATTCACACAAATTAACGGTAAAGAATTTTTGTTTCCTCGCCGTGAATGGCTTGTCGGGCAAATGTTCGAGCGGTACTGGAAAAATTAAAGCTTCACCGAGCCTAAACTTTTTCCAGTCTCGCCCGATAAAGCTAACAACAAGGTTTGATTGCGCAACACGAACCCCGTTGACAGTACATGAGCCGGCAATAACCGTCCCTAAAGGAGAACCAAAATGGCTGCTTTTATCAATACCAATATTTCGTCCCTGAATGCTCAGCGCAATCTGACCATGTCGCAGAGCTCCTTGGCCACCTCCCTGCAACGTCTGTCTTCCGGTTTGCGCATCAACAGCGCCAAGGACGACGCCGCCGGCTTGGCAATTTCGGAGCGTATGACCTCTCAAATTCGTGGTCTAAATCAAGCAGCTCGCAACGCCAACGATGGCATCTCGCTGACGCAAGTAGCAGAAGGTGCCATGGCAGAAAGCACCAACATTCTGCAACGTATGCGCGAACTGTCGATTCAGTCCGCAAACTCAACCAACAGCTCTGGCGATCGTGCTGCACTGCAATCTGAGGTCACTAGTTTGCAGTCTGAGTTGAACCGTATCGCCCAAACGACTGAATTCAACGGTCAGCGCATTCTCGATGGTTCCTTCACGGGCGCTTCGTTCCAAGTCGGTGCCAATGCAAATCAAACCATCGGTTTCTCGATCAGCAGTGTAAAAGGCTCTAGCATCGGCGGCATTGCGTCAGCAACCGGCACAGTCGTAGGCGCAGCTGCTGCGACCGACATTACCATTGCGATTGGCGGTGGCGCAGCGAAGTCGATCAATTCCAGTGCCGGCTACACTGGCAACACTTATCAAGATGCTACTTCGGCCTATGCCAAAGCAGCAGCAATCAATGATGCCGGTATCGCTGGTCTATCGGTCACCGCAACAACCTCTGGTACACAAACCGTCGGTGCCATTGGTGGCTCTGCAGGTAACACCTATAATCTGACGATCAACGGCGTGGCGATTTTCTCCAACACAGACGTTTCAACCGCCATGTCCAATGCCACTCTGCGTGACACGATCAATGCCAATTCAAGCCAGACCGGCGTGATCGCCAGTCTGAATGGCGGCGATTTGACCCTTAATGCCGCAGACGGCCGAAATATCAATGTCACCGAATCTGGTACCGGCTTCACCGCAGGCACGAACGGCCTTACTGTTACTGGCGGTCCTTTCGCCAGCACTTTGCGCGGCTCGTTATCAGTTTCCTCCACTGACACCGTCTCTATCGGCGGCACCGTAGCCAATGTCGGCTTGAATGCATCCATCGCCAAAGATGCGCTAGGCGTTGACAACATCGATATTTCGACAGCAGCCGGCGCGCAAGCGGCCATTAAACGCCTTGACTCAGCACTGACCTCGGTAAACTCTAACCGTGCTTCCATGGGTGCTTTGCAGAATCGTTTCCAATCGACGATTGCCAGCTTGAGCACTACTTCGGAAAACCTTAGTGCTGCACGTAGCCGCATTCAAGACGCCGATTTTGCTGCTGAAACTGCCAACCTGACCCGTGCACAGATCTTGCAACAAGCCGGCACCGCGATGTTGGCGCAAGCCAACGCGCTGCCGAACGGTGTCTTAGCGCTGCTCCGTGGCTAATTGACAGCGTTTTGACCCCAAAAACCCGGCCGATTCTTCGGCCGGGTTTTAGCCCTTCAGGGAGGCCATCATGGAAATCCAAGCAACCGGCAACAGCGTTCCAAGCAGCACGCCCGCCGTACCGCAAAAAAGCGCCGGTGTCGCCGCCAGCGAGATTCCCGCCGCCGTCAAGCCCGCTCCCGTCACAACCGCTGCCGCAGTGCAGCAGGCTGCACCGCCTCCCAACTTGGCCGATGTCACGCAAGCCGTGCGCAACATCAACCGCGCCATGCAGGAACAATCGCAAGATTTAGAATTTTCGATCGACAAAGACAGCAAGCGAACCATCGTCAAGATCATCGATCAAAAAACCAAGGAAGTCTTGCGCCAGATTCCAAGCGTTGAAGCGCTGGAAATCGCCAAAGCGCTGGATCAAATGAAAGGCTTGCTGATCCACCAACAGGCTTGATGCACAGAAATAGCAGGAAAACCACCGCTTAAAGTCGGCTTTGAAATTGCCGATAACAAGATAAAGTACCGTGAGTTTTTCTGAAGGAGGCTCAAGTGGCCGTTACCTCAACTGGCACCATCTCGTCACCTGGCATCGGGTCTAATCTGGACGTCAACGGCATCGTCAGCAAACTGATGTCTGTTGAGCAACAGCCCCTGATTGATCTGAACACCAAGGAAGCCGGCTACCAAGCCAAATTGACGGCAGTCGGCAATATCAAGAGCGCGCTGTCGCAGTTCCAAAGCGCCGTTCAATCGCTGTCCGACATCAGCAAATTTCAATCTAGCAAGGCCACGACGGCCGACTCGACCATTGCATCGGCAACGGCGTCCGCATCGGCAACGCCGGGCTCCTACGCGCTGGAGGTCATCAAGCTCGCACAAACACAAAAGCTGGCTTCAGTCGGCCAGTCCAGCGCTACCGATCCTGTCGGTAACGGCACCATTACGTTCGACTTCGGCACCGTCAGCGGCGGCAGCTTCGATAGCGGCACCGGCAAATATACCGGCGCAAGTTTTACCAGCAACGGCAGCGGCGTCAAAACTGTCACCATCGACAGTAGCAACAATTCCCTGTCCGGCATTCGGGATGCCATCAACAGCGCCAACATCGGCGTGACCGCCTCCATCGTCAACGATGGCAGCGCGTCGCCCTATCGCTTGGTGCTGACCGATACCGCAACCGGCAAAACCAACAGCATGCAAATTTCGGTGAGCGGCGATGCCGCGCTGGGCACGCTGATGAACCACGATCCAGCCGCCGCGCCGGCGGGACAAGGATTTTCCGAAACGCAAACCGCGCAGAATGCCCAGTTCAATCTGGATGGCGTCGCCATCACGAAAACCAGCAACACCGTCACCGATGTCATTCAAGGCGTTACCCTTAATCTGGCCAAGACGAATGCCGGCAGCCCAACCACGGTTTCGGTATCGCGCGATACCGGCTCCGTCACCGCTGCCGTCAATCAATTCGTGTTGGCCTACAACCAGATCAACAAGACACTCAAGGATTTGTCCGCCTACGATCCCTCGACCAAGACGGCTGCCATCCTGAACGGCGATGCCGCAGTGCGCACCATTCAGACACAATTGCGCGGCGTTCTGTCCAATGCCATCACAGGTAGCTCCGGCGCTTTTTCCCGCTTGTCCGACATCGGCGTTGCCATCCAAAAAGACGGTACGCTGGGGCTGGACAGCAGCAAATTGCAGAATGCCATCAACAGCAATTTTTCCGATGTCGCCGGTGTGTTCGCCGCCGTCGGCAAAGCCAGCGACAGCCTGGTAAGCGTGACCGGTAGTTCGAGCAAAACGACACCCGGCTCCTATGCACTCAACATCACGCAACTGGCGACGCAAGGCAAATCGGTCGGTCAAGCGGCAGCCGGCCTGACGATCGATTCCAGCAATGACACGCTGCAAATTCAAGTTGACGGCATCACCACCACGGTCACGCTGACCCATGCCACCTATGTCGATGCGGCTACCCTAGCAGCCGAGGTGCAGGCTCGGATCAATGGCGCAGGTGCTTTGTCGAGCGCGGGCAGCGCGGTGAGCGTGAGTCAGTCCGGCGGCGTGCTGACCATCAGCTCGAACCGCTACGGTTCGGCTTCCAACGCCAGCATCACCGGCGGCAACGGCATGACCAATCTGATCGGTGCCGGCCAAACCACCAGTGCTGGCGTGGATGTGGCAGGGACGATCAACGGTTTTGCCGCCAGCGGTTCGGGACAAACCCTCACCGGTGCCATCGGCAGCGTGGTCGATGGTTTGAAGCTGCAGATTACCGGCGGCGCACTCGGCAACCGTGGCACTGTGAATTTTTCGCGTGGCTATGCGAACATGTTCGACACCCTTGCCAGCTCGCTACTGGGTACCAATGGACCGCTTTCATCAAAAACTGACAGCATCAACGCCACCATTAAAGATATCGAAGGCCAGAAATCGGCACTCAACAACCGTTTGGCCGATATCGAAGCACGTTACCGGGCACAATTCACCGCGTTGGACGTGGCCATCGGTCAGATGCAGCAAACCAGCGCCTATCTGACCCAGCAGCTCGCCAACCTACCCAAGATATCGTCGTCATAACAAGAGGGGACCAGCAACATGTTCGGAACCATACCCAGCGGCGCTAACGCCTACACCAAGGTGGCGGTGGAAACCGGCGTCACCTCGGCCAGCCCCCACAAACTGATCGTCATGCTATTCGACGGTGCGCTGGTTGCCGTCAGCACGGCGGCCACGCAGATGAAAGCTGGCAATATTTCCGCTAAAGGCGAATCGATCTCGAAGGCGATTCAAATCATCGAGAACGGCTTGCGCGCCAGCCTTGAAAAAAATGTCGGCGGCGGCATTGCCGCCAACTTGGATGCCTTGTATGAATACATGTGCAATCGTTTGCTGACCGCCAATCTGAAAAATCAACCGGAAGTGCTGGACGAAGTGCACGGTTTGCTGAAAGATCTCAAGGAAGCTTGGGAAGCCATAGGCGACAGTGCTGCTGGCCGCGCCCCGGCCGCTGAAATGGCTGCGCCACTCCCCCGCGATCCGCTCGCCCCGCAAGCTTCCCGACTGGTAAAGGCCTGACTCATGATGAACAGCCAGGATGTACTCTCTCTGTATGAAACCGTCGCTAACATCACCGATCAGATGCTGGCTGCGGCTCGCAATGGCGACTGGGAACAATTGGTCGCGCTGGAAACACGTTGCGCCGGCCATGTCGAAGTCTTGAAAACCGGCGAGCAGCCGGTACGCCTGACCGGTGCCAGCCGCGACCGCAAGGCCGAGATCATTCGCAAAATTTTGGCCGATGACCGGGAAATCCGCAATCTGACCGAACCGTGGATGGCGCATCTTGCCGGACTGATTAACAGCACCAGCACCGAACGCAAGCTGAATCAGGCCTACGGCTCCACCCGTAGCTGAGTATGCTGCCGCGGACCGACATCGCCGGTTCGCGGCCCGTCGTCTATGCCGAGGCGCCCACCCCCGTCACTGGCGGCACCGACGCTCGCCAAGAAGTTTTCCACCGTCTTTCCCAAATTCAAATCGGTCAGCAATTGCAGGCCGCCGTGCTGCAACGCATGGACGACGGCACTTTCTTGGTGCGGGTAGCCGATACCACCGCACGCATGAATTTGCCGAACGGCGCCAAGGTCGGCGACACGCTGAACATGACCTTGATCGAGAAAGCGCCGCGCCCGAGTTTCGCCATCGGCCCGGACGCCAAAGCCGCCGGCGAATCGGCCACCCTGAGCCCGGCCGCCCGCCTGATCGACCGCCTGCTGCAAGCTGCACAGCAAGGCGGTGCGTCCACCTCGATTGTCGGCAAAGTGCCTTTGCTACCCAGCCCCGCCGGCGATGCGCCACAAATGGCCGGCATCTTGCGCGACGCCGTGGCCACCAGCGGACTGTTTTACGAATCGCACTTGGCGCAATGGGCGGCCGGCAGTCGCTCGCTGGCCGAATTGATGCGCGAACCGCAAGCGCAAAACCAGCATGCGGCCCAAACCGGACAGAAAGCTGAAAGTGGCAGCACCGAAACTGCCCTGCTGCGCCACTTGGTGCAACAATGGACCGCCAACGGCCGGTCAATTACCGATCTGGCGCAAGAGCTGCAAACGCGCACCGCACCTCTGTTGGGTTCACAGGCGGCCAATGGCGAACTCATGCTGCAGCAATTAAACCCGCAAGCCACCCAACTCATCAATTCACAACTCAACACGCTGGAGACCCAGCGCTTCGTCTGGCAGGGTGAGTTGTGGCCGGGGCAAAAAATGGAGTGGGAAATCGCCCGCGATGCGCCGGAACGCGGCACACCGTCAGCGCCGGAGCAACAATCTTGGCAAAGCGTGGTGCGCTTCGAGTTGCCGACGCTGGGCAAGGTAGCGGCAACCATCCACCTGAGCGGCGAGCGGGTGCGGATGGTAGTCGCGGCTGGCAGCGAAGAAAGCGCCGCCGCCCTGCGCGCCCACGGCGGCGAACTAGCCAGCGCCCTGAGCGCTGCCGGCTCACCACTGGATTCTCTGATCGTCAAACAAGATGGAAACTAAGTCTTATCAGCAAAACGCCGTGGCGATCGCCTACCTGACCGGCGATACCGCGCCGCGCGTGGTCGCCAAGGGGCGTGGCCTGATTGCCGAACAAATCATCGCCCGCGCCAAGGAAAACCAAGTATTTGTGCACCAATCCAAAGAGTTGGTCACGCTGCTAATGAAAGTGGACTTGGATAGCCACATTCCGCCCGCGCTGTATCGAGCGGTAGCGGAATTGCTGGCTTGGTTATATCATATTGAATCAACGCAACAAAAAATCGGACAGCCGCCGGCTCCGCCGGAATACCGACCGTAAGCCACTATCAACCACCATAAGCCGCCATCCGCTGCCGAATGATTCACGCAACCGACGATTATTAACAATGCGCACCATCATCGATCCAGACAACGTCGCTGACAACGAGATGAGCCCCTATCAGGTGCAATCGCGTCGCGAGATCATTGCGCTGCTGCGTTCCATCGGCCAGCAAAAACAGATGGTGACGCTGCACTTGAACGGCGGCCGCGATTCGGTGCTGACCTCGGTGCTGGAAGTGGACGAGGACAATAACATCGTCTATATCGACGTTGCGCCGAGCGAATTGATGAACCGCCGCATTGCAGAAACCACCAATCTCTCCTTCGAGACGGTGCTCGACCATATCCGTATCTTGTTTTTCTCGACCAGCGTCAAACCGTGCACGCACAACGGCTTGCCGGCGCTGTACTTGGCGATTCCAGCCACCATGATTCGCCTGCAACGGCGCGAGTTTTACCGCGTGGCGACACCGATCAGCACGCCGGTACGTTGCGTCATTCAAGTGCCGAGCGACATGGGCATGGAAGCCGTGACGGTCAATCTGCAAAACGTCAGTGGTGGCGGCATTGCTGTGTTGGACGATAAAAAAGCGCTGGACAACACAATCGGCCTGATTTACAAGGACTGCCGCATCTACCTGCCCGGCAATACCGTGGTGACGACTTCGCTGGAAGTACGCAACTCCCACGACTACACGCTTGCCAACGGCAAAGAAATGCGGCGCATCGGTTGCCTATTCTCTGACATGCCAGCGCCGATGCTGGCGGCGATTCAGCGCTATATCACCAAGCTGGAACGCGAACAGAACGCCAAGAACAACGGCTTAATCAAATAAGTAAGTAGTCAACGCACGTACTCCGTGCGCTTTACACCTGCATGTTCATGATGTCGTGATAAGCGGCGACCAGCTTGTTGCGTACTTGCACGGTAGTCTGCAAGCCGATGTTGGCTTTCTGCATCGAAATCATCACATCCGATAAGCTGACCTTATCGTCCCCCGTGATGAACGCCTTGCCTTGATCCTCGGATTGCTGCTGGGCGCGACTCACTTGGTCGAGCGAGGCTTTGAGTGCGTCGCCGAAGCCAGCCTTTTTGACTTCCGTCGTCTCAGGCCGCGCCGCGCCGACACCCTGTTGCGGCCGCGTGGCAGCCGCCTTCAACTGCGCCATCATGGCTTCGATGCGGCTGGAATCGATCAAATTGGTTTTCATGCCTGCTCCTACTGACTCTTTTACACATCGCTACCTTAGCAGGCACGTCGGATGGCAAGCCCCTGATAAGCTGGCGAAATGATGCTCTTTTCTATCGATTGAAAAGCGCTAAGACGAGGAAAATCCGACACTAAGCACAAGACCAGAACCGGGCGCAGGCTCGCTATGGCGCAAAACGGTGAGGGTTCCAGTGAAAAACGTATTTTCCAATAGCAGCACAGAGGGAGGCCAATCATGGCAGTAGCGGCCGAAGGCGCCATCGTCCCCAACAATGTGGGCAATTTTGTCCAGACCCCGACTGGTCGCAGTTTGGTGCTGATGGTCGGCGCAGCCTTGATCGTCGCGGTCATGACCGGCGTGTGGATGTGGGCACAACAATCCGACTACAAGGTGCTGTTTTCTAATTTTTCCGACCGTGACGGCGGCGCTATCGTGGCCTCGTTGCAACAAATGAATGTGCCGTACAAATTCGCCGATGGCGGCGGCGCCATCTTGGTGCCGTCCGCACAAGTGCATGAAGCCCGCCTCAAGCTAGCGGCGCAAGGTTTGCCCAAAGGCGGCAATGTCGGCTTCGAGCTGATGGAAAACCAAAAGCTGGGGGTGTCGCAATTTCTCGAACAGGTGAATTTTCAACGTGCTTTGGAAGGTGAGCTGGCACGTTCGATTCAATCCATTTCCTCGGTGCAGGCAGCACGCGTGCACTTGGCTTTGCCGAAATCCAGCGTGTTCGTACGCGATCAGCAGAAGCCGACTGCCTCCGTGCTGCTGAATCTCTATCCCGGCCGCACACTCGACCAGCAGCAAGTCAGTGCCGTGGTGCACTTGGTCGCCAGCAGCGTGCCGGAACTGCCGCCGGGTAACGTCAGCGTCGTCGATCAAAACGGCAACCTGCTGTCCGACGCCCATAAGCCGGGCGGTAGTAACGGAACGCTCGATGCGACCCAGTTGAAATATGTGCAGGAAGTGCAGCAAAACATCGCCCGCCGCATCGAGTCCATCTTGACGCCCATCGTCGGCTTGAACAACGTGCGTGCCGAAGCGACCGCCGATGTCGATTTCAGCAATAGCGAACAAGCCGCCGAAATCTACAAACCGAATCAAGCTGCCAACAGCGGTTCCGTACGTAGCCAGCAGAGCAGCGAATCGGTCAACGGCGGCAACGTCGCCGCCGGCGGCGTGCCGGGCGCGTTATCAAACCAACCGCCTGCCCCGGCCACCGCACCGCTTACCATTCCGCCCGCTCCGGCTGTTCCAGCAACTGCCGCTGCCGCCACGGCTGCCGCAGGTGCCGCAGCCGGTGCCAACGGCACGGCCATGAGTGTCGGCCCGAATGGCACGATGCACAAAGATGTCACCGTCAATTACGAAGTCGATA
>JAFECY010000296.1 GCA_018241865.1 Pseudomonadota bacterium
CAAAATTCGAGATTCCACCCTCGCGTGCGTGCGCGTATTGCTTAGTAAACCTGTTTCTGTGGCTATGCCATTGTTCACTTGCTGCCCCCCGTGACTGATATTGGCCTGCTTCACGAAAGCCACTTGCCGGGGATATTTCAATTCCACCACTGCCTGTATCGTTGCCCGGCTTTGCGCCTGCGCTTTCAATGCCAGCCCTAGATGCGCTTCGTATTGTTTTAGGTGCGCTTGTCGGGATAGTCTGGCGCTTTACTGGTTAATATCAGACGTGAGTAATGCAATGGCGGCAATGGCGCGTTACCGCCCCGCTTGCCTGATGCCGTCAGGCGGCGACCATGCTCTTTGCGGGTTTTACCTTTACCGTACTTTTTTGCTCGGCGTGCCATAAGTCATATTGGAGCTGGGCGCGTAGCCACGTTTCCGCGTTGCCTCCTAGCCATTGCGCCAGACGGATGGCCAATTCGGCGCTAATGGCAGCCCGGCCATTGATAACACGCGAAAAGGCCACACGCGACACGCCAAGCTGTTCAGCGGCTTCGGTCACGGTCAGGCTCAGCGCGGGCAATACGTCCTCTTTCAGCATTTCGCCGGGGTGCGGCGGGTTGTACATGCGACCCATATTCATTCCTTAGTGATAATCTTGATAATCGACAATTTCGGCATCCTCTCCGATGAAACGGAACGTCAAGCGCCAATTGCCACTTACCCATACCGCCCAATGCCCGGCCATGTCACCCGTTAAGGGATGCAGCTTCCATCCTGGGTAATCCATGCCCTGCGGGTCACGCGCCACGTTCAGGATTGCCAATTGCCGTCCTAGCTTGCCCGCATGGTCAGGCCTAATGCCTGCCTTACTACCGGTCGCGAAAAACTTTTCCAACCCCTTATGGGCAAAGGTCTTAATCATAATTAATTGTATCTCGATGCGTTACGCTTTACAAGTGAGATTGTTTTATGGCTCGCAAGCCCGGCTTCGCTCAATATCCCTTGCCTGAAGGCGATCAATTCGATTCCGTGTTTAGGGTCGAATCGCAGATCGTGCACTACCTACGACAGTGAGCAAATGTGCGGAAGCAACCGTTTCCCCCTCGGATGCGCCCGTCGCGGACAATCTCGCCGACAGTGTCCCCGCGCGTGAGGCAGGAAGTTTTCCTGTTGCAAGGAACTACACCACCAAATTTGAAAGTCCGTCCTTGTTCATGCGAGGCCGGACTTTTTTCATTTCCGCCCCTTTCTCCGCACCAATTTCTTGCCGCATCATCGCCGGCAAATGTCGGAAATTCGCCGCATTTCCCCAAAACACCCCATGCACAACGTTAAATTATGTCAATACACGGAATTAACAAATACCGTGATCCCGATTCCTTGGTAGATTAGTCATACAAATAAAACTACCAATAATTATTCAACACGGGAACCATCATGCGTATTGCAGTTCTGGACGATGATCGCAGCCAGACCGATTTAGTCTGCCAAGTGCTCAAGACCGCCGGACACACTTGCTATCCTTTCGATAGTGGTAAGGAAATACTGAACCAGTTGCGCCGCGAGAGTTTTGATCTTTTGATTATCGACTGGCAGGTGCCCGACTTGAGCGGAGCGGAGGTGTTGCGCTGGGCGCGTGAAAAGCTGCCGGCCAACTTGCCGATTTTGTTCATGACCAGCCGCGCCGGTGAAGACGATATCGTGGCCGGCCTAGCCGCCGGTGCGGACGATTACATGATTAAGCCGCTGCGTCGCGGTGAATTGCTGGCGCGGGTGCAGGCGTTGCTGCGCCGGGCTTATCCGCACCAGACCAGCGTCGAGCAAATTCAATACAGCCAATTTCTGTTCGAGCCGCGCACCGGCAAGCTGACCGTCGCCGGTCAGTCGGTCGAGGTGACGCAAAAAGAATTCGATCTGGCTTTGCTGTTCTTCCGCAATCTTGGCCGCCCACTGTCGCGCGCTTATATTTTGGAAGCGGTGTGGTCGCGCGATGTGGACATTCCTTCGCGCACAATGGATACCCATGTGTCGCGGGTGCGTAGCAAGCTGCAGTTGCGCCCGGAAAATGGCTTCCGCCTAGCGCCGGTGTATAGTTACGGTTACCGATTGGAACAAATCACCGAATAAGCTGGCGCTTTAACTATGCCCGTCAGAGGCGGCGCCGGGAGAGACACATGCGCACCGCCCTCGTCATTTTCAGCTTCCTGCTCGCCATCGCGGGCGGCTCATCGTCTGCCATTGCTGCCGGCAACGACGGCGTGACCGTCACTGCCAACGGCATCACATACATCACCCGCGCCGGCGACACACTGTCGGGCATTGCCCAGCGCCTGACCACCAAGCGCGACAACTGGATACAGTTAAGCAAGCTCAACAACATCGGCAGCGATGTCAACGTTCCAATCGGCACGCCGATCACCATTCCGACCGAACTCCTGATCGACGATCCGAGTGAGGCGAAAGTGGTGGCGATCACGGGCAACATTTCCGCCGTCGCACCAGAAGGCAAACCTGTCCTGCTGCAACTGGGTGCGAAAATTACCGAGGGCATGCAGATCGACACGGGCAGCAATAGTTTTCTGACCTTGGCGCTGCCTGATTTGTCGCGCATCTCGCTGCCTTCCAACAGCCGCATCCGCATTGCCAAGTTACGCAACGCGCGCTACACCAACAGTCCGCGTACCGAAATTTTGTTGATGCGCGGCCGCGTCGAATCGCGGGTCTCGCCGTTGGAACTGAACAAGGGTCAATTTGATATCCGCACACCGCAAGCGGTGGCCGGCGTGCGCGGCACGAATTTCCGAGTCGGGATCGACGAGAGCGGCGCGACCGTCACCGAAGTGCTATCCGGTCGGGTCGAGGTCGCCAAGCCAGGCAAGGCGTCCGGCCAGTTGCTACATGCCGGCGAAGGCAATGTGACCGACGCCCGCGGTCCCGGCAAACCCGTCACTTTGCTACCCACACCGCAACTGGCAGAAACGCCGGCACGGGCAAGTCCGGCCGCGGCCCAATTCGCGCTGACGCCGATACCGGGCGCGGCCGCTTACCACGTGCAAATCGCCACCGATCAAGAGGCGCACAACATTCTGCTGGAACAACGCTCCAGCACCACGCGCTTGAAGCTCGACGGTCTGCCGAACGGCGATTACTACGCCCGCGTGTCGGCAATCGACCGCCTCGGCTTGGAAGGCCCGGCCAGTATTCACGCCTTCAGTCTGACGGCAGCGCAAGCAGCACGCGATCTCGGCACGCCGGATGCGCCTTTCGTCGATCGCAACGACACCACGCAACTGACGCTGAAATGGAAAGCCGCACCCGGCCAGAAATACAATCTGCAAGTGTCGCGCGATGCCAGCTTCAGTTGGTTGATTTATAGCGGTAAAACCGATGCGCCGGAAGTCCGATTGCCGCGTCCGGCCTTCGGCACCTACTATGCGCGCGTGCAAACCGTGCGCGCCGACGGCATCGCCTCGCCCTACTCGCTGGCGCAGCCTTTCATCGTCACCGATCAGTGGATCATCCACGATGGCAACCCCATCAGCAGCAAGGACGCCACCGGCCGCTAAACAACGCAACTTCCGGTTACGTGTGCGCACCGACAACATCGCCCACGTTTGAGCGGCTGTTTGCGAATACAATCGCGGCATGACCTTGCCCCGCCTTTCCCGCATCCTGCACCGCATCGCGACACGGGAATGGCTCACCATCCTGCTCTGCCTGCTGATCCTCGCCGCCGAACTGGGCTGGCAGAACGGCCTCGGTCGGCTCGATCAAACCTTGTACGACGGCTTCACGACATTCAACAGCCGGCCAGCGCGGGATGACATCATCATCGTCGCCATCGACGATTACAGCTTGGCGCAACTCGGGCGCTGGCCTTGGCCGCGCAAACTGCACGCGCAATTACTGGATCGCCTGAGCGCCGCCAAGCCGCGCGCCATCGGCTTAGATGTGATCCTGACCGAACCGGAACGCCCCGACGCTACGGGTAAGCGCCCCGGTGACGACGCTATCGCGGCAGCGTTGCGTCTAAGCGGCAAGACCGTGTTGCCGGTGGTGGTCGCCAATCTCGGTGCCGGCATGGCGGCCACTTTGCCGGTGGATGCCATCGGTGCCCACGCCAAGGCGCTCGGCCATATCAATCTGGAGCACGACAACGACGGCGTGGTGCGCAGCGTCTTTCTGTATGAAGGCCAGAACGGTGCTTGGTGGCCGCATTTCGCACTCGCGCTGGCGCGCACCGGCGGAGCCGATCTGGCGCGCTTGATGCCGCTCACCGATGAAAAGCAGCGTCCGGGCAACTGGGTGCGGACACGGGAAATGCACATTCCCTTCGCCGGCGGCAACGGCCATTTCCGCAGCGTGCCCTATGTCGCCGTTCTGAACGGTGAAGTGCCGGCCCAATTTTTTACCGACAAATACGTGCTGGTCGGCGCGACCGCGATCGGCATGACCGATTCCTATCCAACGGCGGTATCGGGTGAATCCGGTGCCATGCCCGGCGTCGAAATCAACGCCAATATCTTGTCCAGCCTGCTCGACGGCAAATCGGTGCGCTTTGCTCGTCCGTGGCAAACCGCGTTGTTCAGCGTGCTGCCGGTGTTGCTGGCGCTGCTCGGCTTCGTATTCCTGCGGTCGCGTCTGGCGCTGTTACTGGGCGCGAGCTTGCTGCTGGCGACCTTGGGAGCCAGTTATCTGGTGCTATGCAACGGTATCTGGCTGCCGCCGGCGGCAGCACTGATCGTGCTGCTGATTTCCTATCCGCTCTGGAGCTGGCGTCGGCTGGAAGCAGCCATCGCTTATCTCAGCCAAGAGTTCATGCGACTGGACAAAGAACCGCATCTGCTACCGGAAGCCGCGCCCACCGCCGCGCCGGTCGCCATCGAAGATGAACTCGAACATCGTATCAAGGCAATGGAAACTGCCGCGCGTCGCGTGCGCGACTTGCGCCAATTTATTTCCGACAGTCTCGACAGCCTGCCCGACGCCACCCTCGTCACC
>JAFECY010000297.1 GCA_018241865.1 Pseudomonadota bacterium
GCCGACCGGCCCGCTGCACCGCGGTTCGCTGGTGGCGGCCATGGCCAGTTATCTCGATGCGCGCGCGCATCATGGTCGCTGGTTGCTGCGTATCGAAGACATCGATGCAGCGCGCAGCGTAGCGGGTGCGGATCAAACCATCCTGCAAGCGCTGACGATGCTCGGTATGGCATGGGATGGCGATGTGACATGGCAAAGTCAGCGCAAGCCGCTGTATGAGGCCACCTTCACGCAATTGGAAAGTGATATCTACGCCTGCGGCTGCAGCCGCCGCGAAATCGCGGATTCGCGCATTGGTGTTGCTACTGATGGCGCGGCGGTTTACCCCGGCACTTGCCGCACCGGACTAACAGCGGGCAAAGCCGCGCGCGCGTGGCGGGTGCGCGTTCCAAGCACCCATGACAGCGACGAATGCATCCGATTTCACGATCGCTGGCTGGGTGAAATTACGCAATATCTGGCATCCGAAGTAGGTGATTTCGTGTTGAAGCGCGCCGACGGTTTTTGGGCGTATCAATTGGTCGTGGTGGCGGACGATGCCGATCAAGGCATCACCGACATCGTGCGCGGCGCAGACTTGCTGGATTCGACGCCGCGCCAGATTTACCTGCAACATCTGCTGCAATTGCCGACACCGCGCTATTTGCACGTGCCGGTAGTCGTCAATGAACGAGGAGAAAAGCTGTCGAAGCAAACCGGCGCGCTGGCGCTGGATCTGCAGCAGCCTTTACGGGAACTGGAATGGGCAGCGCGCTTTCTGGGCTTGCGGATGGCAAGCGCCAATTCGATTGCGCATTTCTGGGAGCGCGCCACGGCAGCGTGGGGCGAACGTTTCGGAAACTAGCGCTTGCCGCCCAACAGTGCCGCAACCTTGGCTTTCTGCGGCTTGATCGAAGCGGATGGAGAGGATGCGGTTTCTTGATTGTGCCCCGGCTGTGCCGGCGCACTTTCAGTTGGCTCGTAAGGCTTGAGGAACCAAGGATCGACCTTTTCTTTGCGCGGCGACGCATAGTTGCTGCCGCCACCGCCCCGCGCCTCACGCGGGCGGTGGCGCTCACTACGCTCTCCGCGTTCCTCATCGCGACGCGGCCGGCGATCCATATGGCCACGCGCGCCGGAAAATCCTTCCAGCGAAGCCGGAACCAACTTCTGCTTAATCAATTTTTCGATATCCACCAACAGACGCGCATCCTGATCGGTGAAAAGCGAAATCGCGTCACCCGACGCACCGGCGCGGCCGGTGCGGCCGATGCGATGAACGTAATCTTCGGCGTTGTAAGGCAAGTCGTAATTGATGACGCACGGCAGTTCGGCGATATCGAGGCCGCGCGCGGCCACGTCGGTTGCCACCAGCACTTCGATCTCGCCACGCTTGAAGGCTTCCAGCGCGGCCATACGCTCGGCCTGCGACTTGTCGCCGTGAATGGCGGAAGCCTTGATGTCCTGCTTTTCCAGTTCGCGCGACAGACGCGATGCACCAATCTTGGTGTTGGAAAACACGATGACCTGTTTTAAATTGCGTTCACGGATGATGTGGGCGACGGCATCGCGCTTGCTGTCTTCGTCAACTTTATAAACGATTTGTGTGACGGTATCGGCAGTGGCATTGCTACGTGCTACTTCGATCGTTACCGGATGTTTAAGAAAACTATTCGCCAGCTTCTTGATTTCGGGCGAGAAAGTCGCCGAGAACATCAGGTTCTGACGCTCTTTCGGTAACAGGTTGATGATGCGCTGCAGGTCGGGCAAAAACCCCATGTCGAGCATGCGATCAGCCTCATCCATCACCAAAATTTGCGTCTGCGACAGGTTCAGCGTCTTTTGCTGCACATGGTCGAGTAGGCGACCAGGTGTGGCGATCAAGATTTCGACACCGGCGCGCAAAGCGGCGGTTTGCGGTGCCATGTCCATGCCGCCGAACACTACGGTGGCGCGCAGCGGCGTATGACGCGAATAGGCTTTGACGTTATCAGCCACTTGATCGGCCAGCTCACGGGTCGGCGTCAGAATCAGCGCGCGTACCGGATGACGCGCCGGCGAAGCACTGGTATTGGCATGCGTCAGCAGCAATTGAATGATGGGCAGCGAAAAACCCGCAGTCTTGCCGGTGCCAGTCTGGGCTGCGCCCATGACGTCGCGTCCTTGCAAAACGATGGGAATGGCTTGCGCTTGGATCGGGGTCGGATGGACGTAGCCTTGATCGTCGAGTGCGCGCAGGATATCGGACGACAAACCAAAATCCTGGAAGCGGACGTTGGCGGCGGTGGATGCTGGAGCTGACTGGTTATCGGACATGGTATCTGGTGGGCCTCCCGTGAGTCGAACACGGCACCAACGGATTATGAGTCCGCTGCTCTAACCAAGCATGAGCTAGAGGCCCAATCTCTTTCTTGCGAGCCTCGCCCGCTCAAATTTCACCTTTTCCATCAGGAAGAAGGCCGGGAGTATGGCAGGTTTGGAGCATTGCTCCGAACCCGCCATACGGTGGGTAAACCTTCACTGCTTGCAAAATTAACTGCCTTCCAAGAAGCTCTTCAGCTTATCGGAACGCGAAGGATGACGCAGCTTGCGCAATGCCTTGGCTTCTATTTGGCGGATGCGCTCACGAGTGACGTCGAATTGTTTGCCGACTTCTTCCAAGGTGTGGTCGGTTGACATCTCGATACCGAAACGCATGCGCAACACCTTGGCTTCGCGCGGCGTCAACGAATCCAGCACGTCTTTCACCACACCGCGCATCGAGGCGTGCAGCGCTGCATCGGCCGGCGCTAGCGTGTTGTTGTCTTCGATGAAGTCGCCCAGATGCGAATCGTCGTCGTCGCCGATCGGCGTCTCCATCGAAATCGGCTCCTTGGCGATCTTCATGATCTTGCGGATTTTGTCTTCCGGCATCTCCATCTTGATCGCCAGCGTTGCCGGATCCGGCTCGGCGCCGGTCTCTTGCAAGATTTGGCGCGAGATACGATTCATCTTGTTGATGGTTTCAATCATGTGCACCGGAATACGGATGGTGCGCGCTTGGTCGGCGATAGAACGCGTAATCGCCTGACGAATCCACCACGTTGCATAGGTCGAGAACTTGTAGCCGCGACGGTATTCAAACTTGTCCACCGCCTTCATCAGGCCGATGTTGCCTTCCTGGATCAGGTCGAGGAATTGCAAGCCACGATTGGTGTATTTTTTGGCGATGGAAATCACGAGCCGCAAGTTGGCCTCAGTCATTTCGCGCTTGGCCTTACGTGCTTTCATTTCGCCGGCGGCCATCTTTTTATTGATGTTGCGCAGATCAGGCAACGGCAACACGACGCGCGATTGCAAGTCGATCAGCTTTTGCTGTAGCTCTTTGATGGTCGGCACGTTGCGACCAAGAATAGTGCTGTAGCTGTGGCCGGCGTTCACTTCGCCATCGATCCAGCGCAGATTGGTTTCGTTACCGGGAAACACTTTGATGAAATGGGTGCGCGGCATGCCGCACTTGTTGACCGCGACATCGAAAATCTGCTTCTCGATATGACGCACTTCATCGACCTGGCCGCGCAGCGTGTCGCACAGCCTTTCAACGAACTTGGCGGTAAAACGAATACCGAGCAGCTCGCTGGAAATGGTTTCCTGCGCTTTGACGTAAGCCTTGGAGTTGTAGCCTTCTTTCTCGAAGGATTTGCGCATTTTTTCAAACTGACTGGAGATGATGGCGAACTTGTCCAACGCATCGCGCTTCAACTGCTCCAGTTGTTCGGCGGAGAAGCCGGCAGCGCCGCCAGCGGCATTGCCCTCTTCCTCTTCTTCGTCGCCTTCCTCGTCGTCTTCCTCGTCCTCATCCGCCGCAGCGGCAACCGGCGCCGGCATCACGACATCGGACGCATTCGGATCAACCATGCCATCGACGATTTCATCAATCTTGGCTTCATCCTTGGCGGTACGGTCGGCTGCAGCGAGAATCTCGGCGATAGTCGTCGGGCAGGCGGAGATCGCCTGAATCATGTCTTTCAAACCGTCTTCGATCCGCTTGGCGATTTCGATTTCGCCTTCGCGCGTCAGCAACTCGACCGAACCCATCTCGCGCATGTACATGCGGACAGGATCAGTGGTGCGGCCAAAATCGGAATCCACAGTGGATAGCGCGGCTTCGGCCGCAGCTTCGGCGTCATCATCGGATGCGGCAGATGCCACGCTGTCCGACAGCAATAGCGTCTCAGCGTCGGGCGCTTGCTCATACACAGCAATGCCCATGTCGTTGAAAGTGCCGATGATGCCTTCAATCGCTTCGGGATCGACGATGTTTTCCGGCAGGTGGTCATTGATTTCCGCGTAAGTCAGGAAGCCGCGCTCCTTACCTAACTTAATCA
>JAFECY010000298.1 GCA_018241865.1 Pseudomonadota bacterium
GAAGGGGAAGGAGTGGTCAAGCGTGGTTTGCTGTTCGCCGTGTCGCCGTGGTTCAAAATCATTTCCATTCAAAGCGAGGCAATCATGCCAAAAGCAATCCGAATTTCCCAAGCCGGCGGTCCTGAAGCGATGGAATACGTCGATGTCGAAGTCGGCGATCCTAGTCCGGGCGAGGTGCGCGTGCGTCACGCGGCCTGCGGCTTGAATTACATCGATGTGTATTTCCGCACCGGCGCTTATCCGCAAACTCTGCCGGCCGGCCTCGGCATGGAAGCGTCCGGCACCATCGAGGCGGTCGGTGCTGGCGTGACCCATTTGCGCGTGGGCGACCGGGTGGCGTATGCCACGCGCCCACCCGGTGCCTATGTCGAAGTGCGGGTGATGCCGGCGGTCAATGTGGTGCGCTTGCCGGCGTCGATCGATTTTGAAACAGGTGCGGCCATGATGCTGCAAGGCTTGACGGTGCAATATCTGTTCCGTCGCACCTTCCCACTCAAGGGCGGCGAAACCATTTTGTTCCATGCGGCTGCCGGCGGCGTCGGCTTGATCGCTTGTCAGTGGGCACGCGCGATGGGTGTGCAAATGATCGGCACCGTCGGTTCGGATGAAAAAGCCGAACTGGCCAAGGCGCACGGCTGCACCTGGACCATCAACTACAACAAAGAAAATTTCGTCGAGCGCGTCAAAGAAATCACCGGCGGTGCCGGCGTGCCGGTGGTGTACGACTCGATCGGCAAAGATACCTACACCGGCTCGCTCGATTGCCTCGCGCCGCTCGGTATGCTGGTCAGCTTCGGCGGCGCGTCCGGGCCGGTGCCGCCGATCAATCTACAAGATTTAGCGTCGCGTGGCTCGCTGTTCGTGACGCGGCCGACTTTGTTTACCTACACCGCCAAACGCGCCGATTTGGAAGACATGGCGGCCGATTTGTTCGCTATGGTCGAAAGTGGGAAAATCAAAATCGGCATCAACCAACGCTATGCTTTGCAAGACGTGGCGCAAGCGCACCGCGATCTGGAAGCGCGTAAAACCACTGGCTCCACTATCCTGATCCCATGAACGATACCGACAACCAACCCGCCGTGCGGGAGAATGTACGCAACGACAGTGCACACAATGACAGTGCACACGACGACAGTCCAAAATTCGGCCGCTTATTGATCGTGTTGGGACTGGTGGTGTTGCTGATGGGGGTGATTACCTTCGCTTCCGAAGCTTACTATTCCTGACGTTCCAGCGTGACCGTGCGCGCCACGCCGCTAGGGCCGGGGAAGTCGGCAAAAGCGCTTCTGACCAAGTAGGGCATCACATTCGCGGTGGTTGGATTGCGGCTGTCGTTTTTCACCGTCACGTCGTACAGTTTTTTCGCATCACGCATGCGTGCAATGAGAACGTGCAACTGACGCCCATACACGCGGAAGCTGGCGTCGCGGTAAGCCACCACCGGCGGGTTATACCAGAACGGGTCGTAGAAGGGAAAATGCCGACCCGGCCAGCCGCGTCCGTAATACGGATAGGGCGCTCCCCAGCCCGGATTGATGACCACCGGTTCGGTGACGCGCACATCTCGCTCGGCGGTTTGATAATCGATGCGCACTGTCAACATCGGTACGGTCTGAACGCCAGCTTCGGTGAAACCCAAGCGCTTTAACTCGGCGCGCACCAGATTTTCATAACTGCGATATTCCAAGCTGGCGTCTTGCTCTTTGCTGCGCTCGAACACATAAGACTTATTGGCCATCTGCGCCGGCCATTCGTGGAAGGTCGTGACTTCGCTGCGGATCGTGCTGGCGCAACCGGACAGCAGCGCCGCAGCCAGCAGAAAAATCATCGTCAAGCCGCGTTGCATCTCAGTCTCCTTCGCTGCTCGTCATGGCAAGCATGATGGGCAGCAAAATTACGGCGGTGAATTTCATGGGATGTCTCGCGGATTGGTAAAATCCTATTTTGCCTCATTTGCCGGACACCGCCATCATGCGTACCGATACTCCCGTCACGATTCACCGCAAAAGCTATGCTCAGCCCGCCTATTGGGTGGAAACCGTGGAAATGGGTTTCGACCTCGATCCGCTCGATACCCGCGTCGCCACTCGCAGCACCTTCGTCCGCAACCGCGCCAGCAAGGAAAAAGAGTTGGTGCTGTACGGCGATGGCTTGAAATTGATCGCCATCCGCATGAATGGCAAGCGTCTGCTGAAACGCGATTACCGTTTGGATGGCGACACGCTGCGTATCGCCGGCGCACCCGAGCGCGTCACGCTGGAAATCGAAACGGCCATTGCACCCGCCAAGAACACCTCGCTGATGGGTTTGTATGTTTCCAGCGGCAATTTCTTCACCCAGTGCGAAGCGGAAGGCTTCCGCAAGATCACCTACTTCCCCGATCGCCCCGACGTGATGGCGAAATACACCGTCATGCTGCGCGCCGATAAAAAGCATTATCCGGTGCTGCTTTCCAACGGTAATTTGATCGAGCAGGGTGATCTCGGCGATGGCCGTCATTACGCATTGTGGGAAGACCCCTTCAAAAAACCGTCGTATCTGTTCGCGCTGGTGGCCGGCAAGCTGGTGTGTCAGGAAGAAAAATTTATCCTGCAATCGGGACGCGAAGTGCTGTTGCAAGTCTGGGTCGAGCCGGGCAATCTCGACAAGACCAGGCATGCGATGGAATCGCTGAAGAACAGCATTCGCTGGGACGAGCGCCGCTTCGGACTAGAGCTCGACCTCGACCGCTTCATGATCGTCGCCGTCGGCGACTTCAACATGGGCGCGATGGAAAACAAGGGCTTGAACATCTTCAACACCAAGTTCGTGCTGGCCAATCCGAAGATTGCCACCGATGTCGATTACGCCAATATCGAATCGGTAGTCGGCCACGAATATTTCCATAACTGGACTGGCAACCGCGTCACTTGTCGCGACTGGTTCCAGTTGTCGCTGAAGGAAGGCTTGACGGTCTTCCGCGATCAAGAATTTTCGGCCGATATGGTCGGCAGCGAATCCGGCCGCGCGGTCAAGCGCATCGAGGATGTGCGCGTGCTGCGCCAGACCCAGTTCCCGGAAGACGCCGGCCCGATGGCGCACCCGGTGCGGCCTGATTCCTACATTGAGATCAACAATTTCTACACCGTCACCGTCTATGAAAAAGGCGCGGAAGTAGTGCGCATGTATCAGACCTTGCTCGGTCGCGCCGGTTTCAACCAAGGCATGAATTTGTATTTCACCCGCCACGACGGTCAGGCGGTGACTTGCGATGATTTTCGCGCCGCGATGGCCGATGCCAACGGCCGCGACCTCGCGCAATTCGAGCGCTGGTACAGCCAGGCTGGTACGCCGCAAGTGAAGGTCGAAACCGAATACGACGCGCGCCTGCAAACCTACGCGATTACCTTGAGTCAGCATTGCGCGCCGTCGCCGGGACAGGAACGCAAGCTGCCTTTTCATATTCCGGTGGCGGTCGGACTGCTGGACAGCACAGGCAAGGACATGCCCTTGTATCTCGATGGCACGGGCAGCGACGGCGTCGCGCCGACCACGCGCGTGCTGGAATTGATCCGGCCGCAGCAAACCTTTGTCTTTCATCGTGTCACCGAACAACCGGTGCCTTCGCTGCTGCGCAATTTTTCCGCGCCGGTGGTGCTCAACGCCAGCTATAGCGATAGCGAGCTGGCTTTCCTGATGGCGCACGACAGCGACTCCTTCAACCGCTGGGAAGCCGGCCAACGTTTGGCGACGCGCCGCTTGCTGGTGCTGAGCGACAAGCTGCGCGCGGCGGCCAGCACCAATGGCAGCAGCCATGCATCGCACGGCCATCATGCCGCCGACATGGCGGAGCTGGATGCGGCCTTAGTCGATGCGCTGCGTCACACGCTCAAGAATACCGAGCTCGACCCGGCCTTCCGCGAAGTGGCGTTGACGCTGCCGGCGGAAACATTGATCGCCGACCAGATGCAGGTGATCTATCCGCAAGCGATTCACCGCGCTCGGCTGGCGCTGCAGAAACGCATCGCGCAGACTTTGCGCATCGATTTGCTGGAAGCCTATCTCGACAACCAGACGCCCGGCCCCTACAGCCCGGACGCGGCATCGGCCGGCCGGCGCGGCTTGAAAAATTTGGCGCTGGCATACATCGCCGAACTCGACGACGCCGAAGTCCACAAACTGCTGCAGGCGCAATGCGACGCCGCCGACAACATGAGCGATCGCGTTGCCGCACTGGCGGCCTTGCTGAACTCCAGTGCGCCGAGCCGCGACGCCGCGCTGACGAAGTTCTACAATGATTTCAAGGACGAGGCGCTGGTGATCGACAAGTGGTTCATGCTGCAAGGCGCTGCACGCCGCACCGATGTCGCCGCTGTGAAGAAGTTGATGCGCCATCCGGCCTTTACTTTGAAGAACCCGAACCGGGCGCGTAGCCTGATTTTCAGCTTCTGCAACGGCAACCCGGCGCAATTCCATGCCGCCGACGGCAGCGGCTATGCCTTCTGGGCCGAGCAGGTGATCGCGCTCGACAAGCTCAACCCACAAGTCGCCGCCCGCCTCGCACGCAGCCTCGACCGCTGGCGCAAATACCCGCCAGAACTGCAGCAAAAGATGCAAACCGCGCTGGAAAAAGTCGCCGCCGCACCCGGCTTGTCGCACGACGTACTCGAAGTCGTCGGCAAATCCCTCGCCAACTAATCATCACCCACGAAAGCTCCCATGAAACGCATCAGCCTCACGCAGCACCTCGTCGAAGAACAGCGCCAGCACAACAAGGTGCCGTCGGAACTGCGACTCCTGCTCGAAATCGTCGGCCGTGCCTGCAAAACCATCAGCCACGCGGTCGGCAAGGGCGCGCTGGGCGAAGTGCTCGGCAGCGCCGGCAGTGAAAACGTTCAGGGCGAAGTGCAAAAGAAGCTCGACATCCTCTCCAATGAAATCCTGCTCGAAGCCAACGAGTGGGGCGGTCATCTGGCGGCGATGGCGTCCGAAGAAATGGAATCGATCCACCCGATCCCCAACCGTTACCCGATGGGCGAATACCTGCTGCTATTTGATCCGCTCGATGGCTCTTCTAACATCGACGTCAACGTCTCGATCGGCACCATCTTCTCGGTGCTGAAAGCGCCGGAAGGCATGGTCACGCCAACCGAACAAGATTTTCTGCAGCCGGGCGCAAAACAAGTTGCCGCCGGCTATGCGGTGTACGGCCCACAAACCGTGTTGGTGCTGACTACCGGCAATGGCGTCAACTGTTTCACGCTCGACCGTGAAATGGGCGCTTGGGTGCTGACCCAGCGCGGCATCCAGATTCCGGTGGAAACCAAAGAGTATGCGATCAACGCCTCCAACGCCCGCCACTGGTACCCGCCGGTCACGCGCTACATCGACGAGCTACAGGCCGGCAAGGACGGCGCGCGCGGCGTCAACTTCAACATGCGCTGGATCGCCTCGATGGTGGCCGACGTACACCGCATCCTCAATCGCGGCGGCATCTTCATGTACCCGGCCGACAAGCGCGAGCCGGACAAGCCGGGCAAGCTGCGCCTGATGTATGAAGCCAACCCAATGGCCTTCATCGTCGAGCAAGCCGGCGGCGCGGCCACCAACGGCAAACAACGCATCATGGAAATCCAGCCGACTGCACTGCATCAGCGGGTGGCGGTGTTCCTCGGGTCGAAGAATGAAGTGGAGCGGGTGACCAGCTACCATCACGACGCCTGAGTTTTCTGGCGGGACAAGCCGGTTTTTTGCTAGAATACGCGCTTCGCTGATGTAGCTCAGTTGGTAGAGCAACTGATTCGTAATCAGTAGGTCGGAGGTTCGACTCCTCTCATCAGCACCAAATCAGCGTCAGAAAAAGAGCCCGCAGAAATGCGCGCTCTTTTTTTGTGCGCGATGGATTTTTCCGAAGTCGATGAAACCGTTACATGGTTCAAGTACATCAACTGGATCAACATCATGAACGCCCATGTATCCTCGTCAGGCGGTGGCCAAGCTCTTGGCTGGCTTTACTTTGGTCACACCTGTTTTCCTTGCGTGCCACAAGTCATAGTCCGTTTGCAGTCCAAGCCATAGGTCGGCACGTCCATTCAGCACTCGCGACAATGCCGCGCGAGTAACGCCCAGTTGCTCAGCGGCGTCGGTTACGCTTAATCCCAGCGCGGGCAAAATATCCTCACGCAAGGTCTCGCCGGGATGCGGCGGGTTGTACAATTTACATGCCATCGGAAAGCGACGTGCCACGCCTGCTTTTCGCAGCGTCGTCACGATGATTGGCAACCCAGTTGTTCAAGAGGGTCGCGCCGATGAGGACTGCTCCAATCGCTAGGATGTATAGAGTATTGGCATCCATCGTTCAGATCCTTTCAAAATTTTTGTTACATGATTTCATCATAAGTAGTGACGAGAAATTTATCCAGAAAAATCGTTTTCGTATCAGAGCAACGAGCGGGGAAAATTTTGTGGTTTGTCGGCTGCTTCAGGCGTTTGCATACCGTTATCTTTCAGATGGCGATTCTGGTGATTGTCAGCCGTTCGATACGATCGAAATGCATTGCTGATTAAAAGCACCATCAAGAATTAACAATTTTTTGCATTTTTAGGCGAAACATCTTCCGTCTTTCCCCCATGACTGGCCGCCCGGCCAGTTCCGAAATCGGCGCATCGGCCCTATCATCAATCCAGACAATCAGGAACGGTGTATCTCTATCGCGCCCGGTTTCGCCGAATAAACAAGAGCGCAAAGCCGCCATCCAATTAACCCAGACGGGAGACACGCATGAACACCCTTACCGCAGCCACATCGGGTCAAACGACCGCACGCGGCGCGCATTTCAAGGCGTTTGCCGCCGTTGTGCTTTTTCTGAGCGGCTTGTTCGCCGCGCAGGTGCATGCCGCCGGTTTTTCTTACCATAATGTGCAGGCGGCATCGAGCGCATCTGGATCGAAGGAGCGTAATTTCGATTACTACATTCCTTCGACCTATACCGCCGGCACGCCTGCACCGCTGTGGGTGGTGTTGCATGGTTGTCGTCAGACGTCGCGGACGATGACGGATTTGTCCGGCTTTGAGACGCTGGCCGAAACCAATGGTGCGATC
>JAFECY010000299.1 GCA_018241865.1 Pseudomonadota bacterium
AACGAAAATGGCTGAAGGCAAAATCGTTCAGTGTATCGGCGCCGTGGTGGACGTGGAATTCCCGCGTAATGCAATGCCCAAGGTATACGATGCTTTGAAAATGGACGGCTCCGAGCTGACCTTGGAAGTGCAACAGCAGTTGGGCGACGGCATCGTCCGTACCATTGCGCTGGGCACCTCCGACGGCCTGCGTCGCGGCATGCAGATCAAGAACACCGGTGCACCGATCACCGTGCCGGTTGGCCCGGCAACCTTGGGTCGCATCATGGACGTGCTCGGTAATCCGATCGACGAGCGCGGCCCAGTCGATCAGAAGCAAACCGCTTCGATCCACCGCAAGGCTCCGGCTTACGACGAACTGTCGCCGTCACAGGATTTGCTGGAAACCGGCATCAAGGTGATTGACCTCGTTTGCCCGTTCGCAAAAGGCGGTAAGGTTGGTCTGTTCGGCGGTGCAGGTGTGGGTAAAACCGTGAACATGATGGAACTCATCAACAACATCGCCAAGGCGCACTCCGGTTTGTCGGTGTTCGCCGGCGTGGGTGAGCGTACCCGTGAAGGTAACGACTTCTATCACGAGATGGCCGACTCCAAGGTCGTCGATCTGGAAAACCTGGCCAACTCGAAAGTGGCGATGGTCTACGGCCAGATGAACGAACCGCCGGGCAACCGTCTGCGCGTGGCGCTGACCGGTCTGACCATTGCGGAATCCTTCCGTGACGAAGGCCGTGACGTGCTGTTCTTCGTTGATAACATCTACCGTTACACCCTGGCCGGTACCGAAGTGTCCGCGCTGCTGGGCCGTATGCCTTCCGCGGTGGGTTACCAGCCGACGCTGGCCGAAGAAATGGGCCGTCTGCAAGAGCGTATTACCTCGACCAAGACCGGCTCGATCACCTCGATCCAGGCCGTGTACGTCCCTGCGGATGACTTGACCGACCCGTCGCCTGCAACCACCTTCGCCCACTTGGACTCGACCGTGGTTCTGTCGCGTGACATCGCTGCACTGGGTATCTACCCTGCAGTGGACCCGCTCGATTCGACTTCGCGTCAGCTGGACCCGAACGTGGTTGGTGCCGAGCACTACGAAACCGCACGCGCCGTGCAAGGCACGCTGCAGCGCTACAAGGAATTGCGCGACATTATCGCGATTCTGGGCATGGACGAACTGGCACCGGAAGACAAGCTGGTGGTGGCACGTGCCCGTAAGATGCAGCGTTTCCTGTCGCAGCCGTTCCACGTCGCTGAAGTGTTTACCGGTTCGCCGGGCAAATACGTTTCGCTGAAAGACACGATCAAGGGCTTCAAGATGATCGCATCCGGCGAGCTCGATCACTTGCCGGAACAAGCGTTCTACATGGTCGGCACCATCGAAGAAGCGATCGAAAAAGGTCGCAAGATGGCCGAGGAAGTCAAAAAGGCTGCCTAAATCGCCAGGCGGTGAATCGTGAAAACGGTTTGCCGCCTCGATCCGACGAACGACATAAGGTTCCAACATGGCACACACTATTCACGTTGACGTGGTCTCCGCCGAAGAGCAGATCTTCGCCGGCGAAGCCGAATTCGTCGCGTTGCCGGGTGAAGCAGGCGAGCTGGGTATCTACCCGCTGCATACGCCTTTGATCACCCGCATCAAGCCGGGTGCAGTGCGCATCAAGGTCACCGGTCAGGCAGAAGACGAGTTTGTCTTCGTTGCCGGCGGTATCCTGGAAGTGCAGCCGCATGCGGTGACGGTTCTGGCCGACACGGCGATCCGTGGTCACGATCTGGACGAGGCGAAAGCGGCCGAAGCCAAGAAACTGGCCGAGGAAGCGCTGGCTAACAAGGATTCGAAGATCGACTACGCCAAAGCGCAGGCAGAACTGTCTGCCGCTATCGCGCAATTGGCGGCGATTCAGAAGCTGCGTCAGAAACGCTGATCGGGCGAAAAAGTATCAGACTTAAGCATCAGAAAAGCATCAAAAATAAGCATCAAACAGAAAGGCAGCTTCGGCTGCCTTTCTGTTTTTCAGGGAGAAAAGAATCAAGCCCGCTGTTCCGCAATCCAGCTATGCAACACATCGGCAGCATACGCAGGTAAATGCAGCCCCAGCTTGGAGCGACGCCACAACATGTCCTCTGCCGTGAGCGCCCACTCATGTCGCATCCACCATGTCGCTTCAGCAGCAAACAGGCCGGGCAGGATTTCTTCGCCCATGTCGGCTAGACAGTGACGATGTTCTAGAAGTTTATCTGTAGCGCTGCCATACGCTCGGGCATAGCGCGTCACTAAGGAGGGTGGCAACCATGCGTAACGCGTTTGCAGCGCATGAATGAAACCATCGAACTCCAGCACGGCGCGATTACTTGGCGTCGCGCCGACGATATCGCCACCGGGCAAACAGGCGTGTGCTGTCCATGCCGGTGCGCGATTACCGAGTCGCGGTGCCAGCAGAGCGAGCGCCTCTTCCGCTAATTTGCGGAAGGTGGTCAGCTTACCGCCAAAGATCGACAACAGCAGCGGCCCTTTGTCATTGTCATCCAGCTCGACATGGTAATCGCGCGAGACCGAGGCGGCATCGTGGGTCGCGTCTTCCACCAGCGGGCGCACGCCGGAATACGTCCACACCACATCGGCCGGCGTGATCGCTTGTTTGAAATAACGCGTGCTCAGTTCGCACAGATAGCGGATTTCATCGGCATCAATCGCCGCTTGATCGACATCGGCATGGAATTCAATATCGGTGGTGCCGATCAGCGTGAAGTCGCGTTCGTAAGGAATCGCGAACACGATGCGCCCGTCGGTATTTTGGAAAATGTAGGCATGCGGGTGGTCGAACAGGCGCTTGACCACGATATGGCTACCCTTGACCAAGCGCACCGGTTTTTCCCGGCCGGGATGCCCCGCTTCATGTTGGAAGTGCGCCGCCCACGGGCCCGCGGCATTGACCACACTGCGGGCGCGCACGGTTAGTGCCTGACCATCCATGCCGCGTAAGCGCGCACGCCATACGGCGCCATCTTTTTCCAGCGATACGCAGCGGGTACGAGTCAGGATGGTCGCGCCGCGCGCACGGGCGTCGAGGGCGTTAGCAAGCACCAACCGAGCGTCATCGACGGTCGCATCGGAATACATGAAACCGTGAGTGTATTCGGCTTTCAGTGCTTGGCCAGCGACGTGGCTGCGCAAGTGCAGGCTGGCGGAGCCGGGCAGCAATTCGCGCCTGGCCAGATGGTCATACAGGAACAGGCCGGCACGGATCATCCAGCGCGGCCGTTGTGCCGGATCGTGCGGCATGACAAAACGCTGCGGCCGGATCAGGTGCGGCGCACTACGCAACAAGACTTCACGTTCGATCAGCGCTTTGCGTACCAGACGGAATTCGTAATGCTCCAGATAGCGCAAACCACCGTGGATCAATTTGGACGAGGCCGACGAAGTGTGCGCGGCCAGATCGTCTTTTTCACACAGCAGCACCGACAAGCCGCGGCCAGCGGCGTCGCGTGCGATGCCACAACCGTTGATGCCACCGCCTACTACGAGAACATCGCATTCCATCGAGAGTTGTCCTTGCATTGAAGGGCTCATTATGCGGTATCGGAGCGGCGTTTGAGAATCAAGATGGGTGTTTGGTAATATCGCGGTTTGAACAATCCATGAAAAGGTACACCATGCGTATCCTCACCCTGATTCTCGCGGCCATGCTGTTGTCGGGCAGCGCACAGGCTGCAACGGCAGACGAAGATGTGGCGCGTTATGTCACGATATTTAACGGCGAAACCGGCGCGCACAATGATGCGGTGGAATCGTTGGCGTGGATGGGCATATCGGATACGCGTCTGTACGACGTGATCGAAAAGCGCCTGCTCGACGAATCGGAAGCAGCCAAAAATGACAAATATGCGAAAGACCGCGTGGCGCGGTATATCCGTGCGCTGGGTTTTTCCGGTCAGGCGAAATACCTGCCCACCATCACCCGCTACCTGACCGACAGGGCCTATGAGCGCTACGCCAAAGTCGCGCAAAAGGAATTGCCGCAGTATCAGGTCTGGAATCCGATCATCTCGAATCGCGCCAACTTCGATCCAAAAAACAGCGATGAGGCCAATCGCGTGCTGAACATGTTGCGCGCCGATGATTTCGCCCTGAAAAAAATCGGCGCTAAACGCGTGTACTTCGCCACTCAGGACGATGCCGTGCTGGAAGTATTGGCGCAGAATTTGCGGGCGAACTACATGCGCAATGACCGGGTGTATTCCGATGACATCGCTTGGATGGTGAAAGCGCTCGGTATGGCGAGAAATCCCAAGTACCGGCCATTGATCGAAGAAGTGGCGAGCAAGGCGCCTGACACCAAGGTCGCGGATTACGCCAAGCGCGCGCTGAATAATTGAGTAGGCAAGGCCAGCGCGACGGCGCTGGCAACGGACGCCATTCGTAAGGGGCGGGATCGGCGATAATAGCGAGTTGCTTAACTTCGCCTGATGCACGCTATGCCCACCGCCTTTGCCCCGCTCCAGAACGACACTTTCCTACGCGCCCTACTGCGCCAGCCGACTGATTACACGCCGCTGTGGTTGATGCGCCAAGCCGGGCGCTATTTGCCTGAATACTGCGCCACCCGCAAGCGCGCCGGTTCCTTCCTCGGGCTGGCTAAAAATCCCGACTATGCCACCGAAGTCACGTTACAGCCGCTCGATCGCTACGCGCTGGATGCGGCGATTTTGTTTTCCGATATTTTGACCGTGCCCGATGCGATGGGTTTGGGTTTATATTTCGCCGAAGGTGAAGGGCCGAAATTCGAGCGGCCGCTGCGCGATGAAAAAGCGGTGATGGCGCTGCGCGCGCCCGATCTGGGTGAATTGCGCTATGTGTTCGACGCCGTCACGCAAATTCGCGGCGCACTGCAAGGGCGGGTGCCGCTGATCGGTTTTTCCGGCAGTCCGTGGACGCTGGCCTGCTACATGGTCGAAGGCGGCGGTTCGGACGATTTCCGCACCGTTAAAACCATGCTCTACAACCGGCCGGAGCTGATGCGGCACATCCTGCAAACCAATGCCGACGCCGTGGCTGCTTACTTGAACGCGCAAATCGACGCCGGCGCGCAAGCGGTGATGATTTTCGATACCTGGGGCGGCGCGCTGGCTGATGGCATTTATCAACAGTTCTCGCTCGACTATATGCGGCAAGTGGTGGCGCAGTTGCGGCGCGAGGTAAATGGCGCGCGGATTCCGGTGATCGTGTTTACCAAAGGCGGCGGCTTGTGGCTGGAACAGATCGCCGATTGCGGTGCCGATGCCGTTGGTGTGGATTGGACGGTCAATCTGACGCAGGCGCGGGCGCGGGTAGGTCAGCGCGTGGCGCTACAAGGCAATCTCGATCCAACCGTGTTATTTGCTTCGCCGCAGCAAATCGAGCAAGAAGTGGCGCGGGTGTTGGCGGCATTCGGCAAACCGACAGCCGGCAGCGGCCATGTCTTCAATCTCGGGCACGGGATTTCACAATTCACGCCGCCGGAAGCGGTTAGCGTGCTGGTCGAGGCGGTGCATCGTCAAAGCCGCGCCTTGCGCCAACAAGATGTTTGAGAACATTTTTTGAGGCAGGGGAGCGCCACTTATACACAAAAATTTCTGAATCGGGAAAAATTGAAAATTTTTTCCGACGCCAGATTTTCTTTTGGGCAAATCGGCTAAGTGTTTGATTTTTAAAGGCCAAAAAATTGCCTCGAATTGAGGCATGAGGGAAAAACCCTAGTGAAATCAAGTGTTCTGGCGTGTCAAGAGCAACTTCTCCACAAAGTTATCCCCAGTTGGTGTGGATAGATGAAAAAGTCCTTGCACAACCGTGACTTAGACCATTTCTTAAAGTGTTACTTGAGGTTTGTTCGTAAGAGGGCGTCGAGTCCAAGCGCTTGACAGGGTCAAGATTTTGCAATTTAACCGAGTAAAAAGACGGTTTTCTTGATCGGCTTCAGCCGACTTATTCACACAGTCGAATGGTGCAAAGCAACAAGAACATTTTTTGGAAATTATTTTCCGTGGCGACGGAAGTTTCTCAAGTCATTGATTTTAAAAGATTTATTTTTTGCCGTTTCGACAGGCATCTTATTGAAACCCGCATGAGTAGGGCGCTTCCGACTGTCAAGCGGCACTTTTCCACAAAGTTATCCACATATTCTGTGGATGGTTGGAAAAGTGGTTACGAAACCGATACTTACACTGGAATTTAAAGATTTACTTTAACTGCGTGGAACATCGCATTCTCAAAGTCGCCCTCGACACCCCTCTTGACAGGGTGTTCGATTATCGCTGGCCAGTGAGTCAAAAGCAGGTACCGCAGCCCGGCCAGCTCGTGCTCGTGCCATTCGGCCGGCGTGAAGTGGTGGGCTTGATCGTCGCCGTCGTTACGCATAGTGAGTTGGCGGCCGACAAGCTCAAAGATGCGCTTGCCATCCGGGCGCAATTACCGCCGCTGGCGTCTGACTGGCGTGCGCTGTGCGCTTTTGCCGCCGATTACTACCAACGGCCGTTGGGCGAGGTGGCCTTGCCGGCTTTGCCGAAAAATCTGCGCGTGAGCAAAACCACTGCGCTGGATCGCGCATTGAAAAAAATTGCGCAGGTGACGCCGGAAGATGCGGCGGTGGCAGAAGCGGTCGCGGCTCCCGCCCCACCTCTGAATGCCGCGCAAGCCGACGTGGTGACGACGATTGCACAAGCGCGCGGCTTCACGCCCATGCTTTTATTCGGTGTCACCGGCAGCGGCAAGACCGAGGTCTATTTGCGCGCGGCGGCGGCGATCTTCGCGGAGGCTGCTGCAGATGAGGCGCCGCAAGTGTTGATCCTGACCCCGGAGATCAACCTCACACCGCAACTCGCCGCCAATGTGCAGGCGCGCTTTCCTGATGTCGAAGTGGCCTTGCTGCACAGCGGATTGGCCGAAGGTGAGCGCGTGCGTCACTGGCTTGCTGCGCATCTGGGGCGCGCGCGGATCGTGCTCGGCACGCGCTTGGCGATACTGGCATCGTTGCCGAATCTGAAGCTGATCGTCGTCGATGAAGAGCACGATCCTTCCTACAAGCAGCAAGAAGGCTTGCGCTATTCGGCGCGTGACCTCGCGGTGTGGCGCGCACGGCAGCGTAACATTCCGGTGGTGCTCGGTTCTGCCACGCCTTCGCTGGAAAGCTGGCAGCACGTGCAGGCCGGACGTTATCGGTTGCTGGAATTGCGTGCCCGCGCAGTTGCCGAGGCCGTGCTGCCGCAAGTGCGCTTGATCGATCTGGAACGCGACAAGCCGGCCGGCGGCATCACATCGTCATTGGTCAGTGCGATCAAACGGCGACTAGAGGCGGGCGAGCAATCGCTATTGTTCCTGAACCGGCGCGGCTATGCGCCGGTGATGGCCTGCGACGCCTGCGGTTGGGTCAGTAATTGCCCGCGCTGCACCGCCTTCATGGTGCTGCACAAACCCGATCACAAACTGCGTTGTCATCATTGCGGACTGGAACAGCGGATACCCAAATCTTGCCCCACCTGCGGCAATGTCGATTTGCAACCCTTGGGACGCGGTACGCAGCGCATCGAAGAAAGCTTGCAGCAGATTTTTCCGCAGGCGCGGCTGCTGCGTATCGACGCCGATTCAACGCGATTGAAAGGCAGCGCGCAAGCTGCCTTCGACGCCGTGCATCGCGGCGAGGTCGATATTCTGATCGGCACGCAAATGGTCGCCAAGGGACATGACTTCCGCAACCTGACCTTGGTCGGTGTGCTCAATCCCGACACCGCATTGTTTTCGCAAGACTATCGCGCCGCCGAGCGCCTGTTCGCGCAATTGATGCAAGTGTCCGGTCGCGCCGGGCGGCACGCGCAGCGTAGCGGCGGCAATCCGAGCGAAGTGTTGATCCAGACGCGCTATCCGCAACACCCCTTATATACCGCGTTGAAGGCGCACGACTACGAACGCTTTGCCGCCGGCCAGTTGACCGAACGTCGGCAGGCGGCATTGCCGCCTTTCATCCATCAAGCCTTGCTGCGCGCTGAAGCGCGCGAACTGCGCGATGCGTTGGAATTTCTCGAACAAGCACGGCAAACAATGACGCAAGCAGGCGTCACGCTGCACGATCCGATTCCGATGAGCATGACGCGCGTCGCCAATGTCGAGCGCGCGCAATTGCTGGTGGAGTCGGCTTCGCGCCCGGCGCTGCAGCATTTCCTCAAAGCGTGGTTGCGCGCCCTGCAGGAAAACAAGGCGCGCGTGAAGTGGTCGCTGGAAGTCGATCCAGTCGATATTTGAAGCAGGTCGGTGGCGCGGCTAGTGCGTCGTGACCAGGGTCGGCGGCATCAGCGGATCGAAGTCGGCCCAGTTGCCGTCCGCAATCGTGCCTTGCGCGCGTTCGATGTCCTGCGCATGCAGGGTGCGCAACACATCGATGGCGCGTTCTTCCTGTTCCATGTCATCGGTCGAGACGACCAGCACCATGCCGGCATGTCGCAGCCGCGCCATGTCGCCGTCGTCCTGCATGCCGTGCAGCGAACCGATCAGATCGCCCAGATGCGCGCCGACCAGCGCGCCGGCCACCGGGCCGACCGGACCCAGCATCGGAATGGTCGCCAGGCCCATCGCTGCGCCGACGACACCGCCGGCCACCGCGCCTACGGCAATGCCGCGCTCGCTATTTTCCGCGCCCGGCGACTTGTCGCGATCGCCGCCCACCGCGTACAGGTCATGCTGGCCGGGCGGGTTCACGTAAAAGCTGCTGATGTGGTCTTCGGGGAATCCGGCGCGCAGTATCTGTTCCATCGCCTCGCGCACCATGCTCTGTTGGTCGAATCGACCGGCAATGATATTGCTCATGATTGTCTCCTCGTCGGGAGCGACAGGCGTCGTCCCTATGAGTAAGAGTGCTGGCTGCAGGAATGGTTCGGCGGCGTGTGCCGGAGCAAGGCCGGCGCGGTTAGTGCGAGGGCTGCAGGCGGCCTTCGGCGGCGAATTGGCGGATGGTGCGGATAGTGTCGAGGTCGGCCTCGTAATACGCCGAACGGCGAAATTGGTTGTAGTAGGCGTCCATCGAATCGGCGTCGTCGGCGCTGCTGTCAGCGTATTCAAAGCGCACGTAAAACCGCTCAGGCTGGGGTTCCTCGATACGCATGCTGAGGCTGGAGGCAGAAATTTCGTCCTGTTGCGGCACTTGGTACAGGACTTCCTGTTGCGGCGTGAAGCGCACCTCGTCGCGAATGCTGACGTTGCCGTAATGCAGCACGCGAGTTAGTGCTTGCTCGTTGCGTGACAAGATCTCGCAACGATCTAGGTGCGGCATGAATAGTTCCGGTGCTTCCGCACGCAAGACCAAGCCGCGCCACAATTGCGCGCGCGTCAAAGGGTCGATCAGAGGATTTAACGGATCGTTGATTTCAATCAAGTGATGGAAGCGCATGCCGGCATGGTAGCGAATCCGGCCGTTCATTTCAAATCCGCACAAGCGTTCGCAAGGATGGGCGATTTTCTCCCATATTCATGGGATGGCGCGTCGGAATGGTGGGGTATACCATGCTTGCTATAAATAAACGACGACAGCCTACGGCAGGGGTGCAGACAAACAGCC
>JAFECY010000029.1 GCA_018241865.1 Pseudomonadota bacterium
AATAATCAAAACGACAAATTGTGGGAATGCTGAAAAGCGCCATATTAAATGCATCTTAACAAACTGGCGATCACGCTGCAATTTCGTGTCGGACGCGTCTGGCTGGCAAATGGGCGGTATTTTGCTGGCGGTATAATCTCGATCGGTGAAAATATGTACGTACCGCATTTTGCGGTCGCGGATTGACGGTTCGTATCGATAGATTGGTAATACGTGACTTATAGCGTCAAAGAAATTTTTTATACCCTGCAGGGCGAAGGCATGCATGCCGGGCGGCCGGCGGTGTTCTGTCGCTTCGCCGGCTGCAACCTGTGGACCGGGCGCGAAGCCGATCGCACGACGGCGGTCTGCAAGTTCTGCGATACCGATTTCGTTGGAACCGACGGCGAACTGGGCGGCAAGTATGATGCTGGCAAACTAGCGCAGACCATTGCCAGCCTGTGGCCGCAAAATTTCTGTGTCAACAAATTCGTGGTCTTCACCGGCGGCGAGCCACTGCTGCAATTGGATGCGGCACTCATCGCCGCCATGCACGCGCACGACTTCGAGATTGCCATAGAGACCAATGGAACGATTCCGGTGCTGCCCGGCGTCGATTGGGTGTGCGTCAGCCCGAAGATGGGTTCGGATCTGGTGGTGAAGCAGGGGAGCGAGCTGAAGGTGGTGATTCCCCAGGCTGGTCAGCCGCTGGAAGAATACGAACAACTCGCCTTCGATCACTTTTACCTGCAGCCGATGGCCGGCCCCGCGCTGGAAAACAACACGAGACTGGCCATTGAAACCTGCAAGCAGCGTCCGCAGTGGAAGCTGAGCTTGCAAACGCATAAACTGCTGCACATACCCTAAGTCAACATCATGCTCACCATCACCCGCAAACTCGAATTCGATGCCGGCCACCGGATTCCCGACCACAAGAGCCAGTGCCGCAATCTGCACGGCCACCGCTACACGCTGGAGGTCACGCTTGTCGGTGCGGTGATCCAAGATGAGGGCAATTCTGACAACGGCATGATTATGGATTTTTCCGATGTCAAGGCGCTCGCCAAGCAGCATTTAGTCGATGTCTGGGATCACGCTTTCATTGTCTATGCCAAGGACGCTGCCGTGCGCGATTTCCTGCAGACGATTCCCGGCCACAAGACCGTCATCATCGACAGCATTCCCACTGTCGAGAATCTAGCAAAGACTGCCTTTGCGATCCTCAAGGCCGCCTACCGCGATCACTACGGCACCGGCCTGCATCTGCACAAACTGGCGCTGCACGAAACGCCCAACTGCTGGGCCGAGATTACCGAATCGCATGGATGACCAGATCTACATGCGCCAAGCGCTCGATCAGGCTCACAATGCGTGGGCGCTGGGAGAGGTTCCGGTAGGCGCGCTGGTGGTCAAGGATGGCACGATCATCGCCACCGGCTTCAATCAACCTATCGGCACGCACGATCCGACCGCGCATGCCGAGATCATGGCCTTGCGCGCCGCTGCTGAGCTGCTCGGTAATTACCGCTTGCCGGGTTGCGAATTGTTCGTGACGCTGGAACCTTGCGCCATGTGCGCCGGCGCGATGATGCATGCGCGCTTGGCTCGCGTGGTGTTTGGCGCGAGCGATCCTAAGACCGGGGCGTGCGGTTCCATCGTCAATTTGTTCGAGCAGGAAAAATTGAATCATCACACTGAACTGGTAGGCGGCGTGCTGGCGGAAGAGTGCGGCAAATTGTTGAAGGAATTTTTTGCCGAGCGCCGCAACGCACAGCAAAAACAGGTTGTAGTCGATAACGCCGACGAGAAAAAACCGACATGAGCGCATACAAGCCGCAGCTTCCTGCTCAACTCGGCGTCGCCATCGTTGCGCCGGGCGGTTATGCGCCAGATGAAGCGGCGCTGATGCGTGGCATTGCGCTGCTCGAAGCACAAGGCTGCTGTGTCCACAACTATTACAACCCTCGGCAAAAACACCAGCGCTTCGGTGGCACCGACGAAGCGCGCGTGGCGCAACTGCATGCGGCGGCGGCCAATCCCGATGTGAAGATCGTGCTGGCACTGCGCGCCGGCTACGGTATGACGCGCATTCTGCCGGCGCTGGATCTGGACTTGCTGGCGCACAGCGGCAAGCTGTTCGTCGGCTACAGCGATTTCACGGCGCTGCAAATGGCCTTGTTGAAACGGAATGGCACCATCACCTTCGCCGGCCCGATGATGTGCGATGATTTCAATCGGGAAGATGTGAGCAGCTTCACCATGTCGCATTTTTGGCGTTGCATGACGCAAGACACGCAGGTGATCGAATGGACGGCAGATGGCAATCCGGCCGTCGATGTGGCCGGCACTTTGTGGGGCAACAATCTCGCCATGCTGGTCAATCTGCTCGGCACACCGTATTTTCCGCAGATCGATGGCGGCATTCTGTTCCTCGAAGACATCAACGAGCACCCGTTCCGAATCGAGCGCATGTTGCTGCAGCTTGAAAGCGCCGGCGTGCTGGCGCGACAAAAGGCAATTGTGTTGGGCGATTTTTCCGGTGGCCGTCTGAGCGATTACGACAACGGCTACAACTTCGACACCATGCTGGCTTATCTGCGCGCCCGCTTTTCGTTGCCCGTATTGACCGGCTTGCCGTTCGGCCATATCCGCGACAAGCTAACCCTGCCGATCGGCGCGCAAGCCCGTCTTGAAGCGCAGGGTTCTTCCTTGCGACTGACGCTATCCGGCTATCCGGTGCTGCGGCAGTTTTCGACTGTCTGACTACAGCGCGCGTCTGTTCTGCTGCCGCGTCTGTCTTGTCGGCAGGAAAAATTCACAATCTTCTGTTGCGTGCAATAATCGCCTTTCCATTTCGGATTCCCACCCACCAAGGAGAACGTGATGAAGAAGGACGAGAAGAAGCTGACCACCGCCGCCGGCGCGCCGGTTCCCGATAACCAGAACACCATGACCGCCGGCTTGCGCGGTCCGGCCTTGTTGCAGGATGTGTGGCTGCTGGAGAAGCTCGGCCATTTCCATCGTGAAGTCATCCCGGAGCGGCGCATGCACGCCAAGGGTTCGGGCGCCTATGGCACCTTCACCGTCACGCATGACATCAGCCAATATACGCGGGCAAAAATTTTCAGCAAAGTCGGCAAAAAAACCGAACTGTTTGCGCGCTTCACCACCGTGGCCGGCGAGCGTGGCGCGGCAGACGCGGAACGCGACATCCGCGGTTTTGCGCTGAAATTTTATACCGAAGAAGGCAACTGGGATCTGGTCGGCAACAATACCCCCGTGTTCTTCTTCCGCGACCCGCTCAAGTTCATCGATCTGAACCACGCGGTCAAGCGCGACCCGCGCACCAATCTACGCAGCGCCAAGAACAACTGGGATTTCTGGAGCAACCTGCCGGAAGCGCTGCACCAAGTTACCATCGTCATGAGCGACCGCGGCATTCCCGCCAGCTACCGTCACATGCACGGTTTCGGTTCGCATACCTTCAGCTTTATCAGCGCGCAGAATGAGCGCTGCTGGGTCAAGTTTCACTTCCGCACGCAGCAGGGCATCAAGAATTTTTCGGATGCCGAGGCCGAGGCCGTCGTCGGCAAAGACCGCGAAAGCCACCAGCGCGATCTATATGACAGCATCGAACGCGGCGATTTCCCGAAATGGACCATGTATGTGCAAATCATGCCCGAAGCCGACGCCGGCAAGGTGCCTTACCATCCATTCGACCTCACCAAGATCTGGCCGAAGAAGGATTACCCGCTGATCGAAGTCGGCGTGTTCGAGTTGAACCGTAATCCCGAAAATTTTTTCGCCGAAGTCGAACAATCCGCCTTCAATCCGGCGCAAGTGGTGCCCGGCATCAGCTTTTCGCCGGATCGCATGCTGCAGGCGCGCTTGTTTTCCTATGGCGATGCGCAGCGTTACCGGCTGGGCGTGAACCATCACCAGATCCCGGTGAACGCGCCGCGCTGCCCGGTGCACAGTTTCCACCGCGACGGCCAGATGCGTACCGACGGCAACCACGGCTCGACTCTGCATTACGAGCCCAACAGCTACGGCGAATGGCAGGAACAGCCGGATTATCGCGAGCCGCCACTGAAGATCGACGGCGATGCCGATCGCTGGAACCACCGCGTGGACGAGGATTATTACTCGCAGCCTGGTGCTTTGTTCCGTTTGATGACGCCAGCGCAGCAGCAGATATTGTTCGACAATACCGCGCGCGCTATGGGGGATGCGCCGGAAGAAATCAAGCGCCGCCACATCGGCAATTGCAGCAAAGCCGACCCAGCCTATGGCGCGGGCGTGGCGAAGGCGCTCGGCATCAAGATATAGACCGTATTGCCTATCTACGGTGGAGGCGTAGCGTGCGGACGCCGACACCGTGGGCAGGTGCGCAGGACGGTGCCGGTGATGGTGGCAAATGGTAGAATCACGGGTTGATTTTCACGCTATCCGAAAAGGTTTTATCCCGTGCTGTCCACCGCAAATATCACTATGCAGTTCGGCCCCAAGCCGCTGTTTGAAAACATTTCTGTCAAATTCGGCGATGGCAATCGCTATGGCTTGATCGGCGCCAACGGCTGCGGCAAGTCCACTTTCATGAAGATCCTCGGCGGCGATCTGGAGCAGTCTTCCGGCACCGTCATGCTCGATCCGAACGAGCGTCTCGGCAAGTTGAAGCAGGACCAGTTCGCCTACGAAGAAATGCGGGTGCTGGACGTGGTGATGATGGGCCACACCGAAATGTGGGCAGCGATGAGCGAGCGCGATGCCATCTACGCCAACCCGGAAGCAACCGACGAAGACTACATGAAGGCCGCCGACCTCGAAGCGAAGTTCGCCGAGTACGACGGCTACACCGCCGAAGCGCGTGCCGGCGAACTGCTGCTGGGTGTGGGCGTGCCGATCGAACAGCATCAAGGGCCGATGAGCAATGTCGCGCCCGGCTGGAAGCTGCGCGTGCTGCTGGCGCAGGCGCTGTTCTCCAATCCCGACATCCTGCTGCTGGACGAGCCGACCAACAACCTCGATATCAACACCATCCGCTGGCTGGAAGATGTGCTGAACCAGCGCAACTCCACCATGATTATCATTTCGCATGACCGCCACTTCCTGAATCAAGTCTGCACCCACATGGCCGACATGGATTACGGCACGCTAAAAGTCTATCCCGGCAATTACGACGACTACATGCTGGCTTCGTCGCAAGCGCGCGCGCAGCAGATGGCAAACAATGCCAAGGCCAAGGAAAAAGTCGCCGAGCTGCAGGATTTCGTGCGTCGCTTCTCGGCCAACAAATCCAAAGCACGCCAAGCCACCTCGCGCGCCAAGCAGATCGAGAAGATCAAAGTCGAGGATATCAAACCGTCGAGCAGACAGAACCCCTTTGTCCGCTTCGAGGGTGAGAAGAAACTGCATCGTCAAGCTGTCGAGACCGAAGGTTTGTCTAAGGCGTATGACCGCCAGTTGTTCAAAAATTTCAGCATCATGGTCGAAGCCGGCGAGAAGATCGCCATCATCGGCACGAACGGCGCAGGTAAAACGACGCTGCTGCGTTCCATCGGCGGCACGGACATCTGCGGACTGCAGGCCGACAGCGGCACGGTGAAATGGGCGGAGAACGCTAACGTCGGCTACATGCCGCAAGACCCCACCGAAGAATTCGCCGCCGACAAAAATCTGACCGACTGGATGGGGCAGTGGACCAAGGAAGGCGACGACGATCAGGCGGTGCGTTCTATTCTCGGCCGTTTGCTGTTCGGCGGCGACGATGTGAAGAAATCAGTCAAGGTGCTGTCCGGCGGCGAGAAGGGTCGCATGATGTACGGCAAGCTCATGCTGGGCCGGCACAATGTGATGCTGATGGATGAACCGACCAACCACATGGACATGGAATCGATCGAGTCGCTCAACATCGCGCTGGAAAAGTATGCTGGCACGCTGATCTTCGTCTCGCATGACCGCGAATTCGTTTCGTCGCTGGCGACGCGGATTCTGGAAGTGAAGGAAGACAGGATTGTTGATTTCCAAGGCGGGTATGAGGAATACCTGACGAGTCAGGGCATCGAATAATCCTGTTTCAACGAGCAGAAGAGTAATTCATAAACATAATTTTTGCCGCAGTATATGAGGCGGCAGGTTCGCTTTTTTGAGGCTGTGCTGCGGAGCTGTGGCCTTGTGAGTTAGGTGCCGCATAAGAGTGTCGGGAGAA
>JAFECY010000002.1 GCA_018241865.1 Pseudomonadota bacterium
ATCGTCAGAAGATAGCGAAAAAACTCTCAACGTCGGCGGAGCAAGCATCTGCGACCTTGCTGAGTAAAAATTTTCGCTGCGTCACGATCACGACACGCCAGAGGGAGGAGCGGATGAGCGGCATTTCCAAGCCTGTATTTTTTTCTGGAATGGGCCTGAGCTTTGCTATCGGCTTCGGTTTGGCCTGGCAACTACTACCCACCACCCCAATGCCGCTACAGCTTGCAGCCGACACCGCTCGCACTGCATCCAGCGCGAATAACAGCGCTGCCGGCATGAATCAATTCGGCGCATTGTGGGGGCACGCTGGCGCCGACCCCAATCTTTCCGCCAAACCCACGATGGACGAGTTATGGGCTCAGAGCAAAACCGCAAAAGGCTCGCATCAACTCACGACGGAAATGCAGACGCAGATGCGCGAAGCCGCGCAGTCCGACCCTGCCGCGCTGCGCAAACTGCTGCAGCGTTTCGATGCCGAGCGCGATCCGAAAGCACGTGAAACGCTCAGAACGGTGCTGTCCAGCATTCAGTCCCCCGAAGTGTTGGCCTTATCGACGCGTCTGACTACCAGCAGCGACCCGGCGCAACGCCAAGAGGGATTTGCCATGCTGATGCAACTTTCCCCTGATTCACCCGAGGTACGCAATCTGGTGAAACAGGCGCTGACCAGCGAACAATCACCCGCAGTGCTGAGCCAAGCGGTTGCCGCCCTCACGCCGACCGTCGTGGCCAGCGCGGAAGCGGAAGGTATCGTGTCGCAACTGAATCAACTGACGCAACACGCGGATCCGTCCGTGCGCAGCCAAAGTATTTTGCAACTGGCGCAATGGGACAAGAGTGGACAACTGGAGGGACGTTTGTCCCAAGCTTTGCAAGATCAAACCCCCGAAGTGCGCAATGCAGCGGTGGCTGCAGTCGGCGAATCCGGCATCCGCACCAGCGGCATGAAAGCAGCGTTGATGAGCATGCTCGCCAATCCCAATGAAAACATGCAGGTCAAAGACAACGCCTTGCATGCACTCGAACGTTTTTCTCTCAGCAAGGACGAATACGCTCTTTATAGCCGCGAGCGAACCGAAGCCGACAAGCGTTTCAAAGAATGATCCATTCCCTTGCCCACGAAGCCATAGGGAATGTTGGGTCATCGTTATTTTTCCGCACCAATGTAGTACAGCAAGAAGCGCATTTTTATCTCACTCAAAAAAACCAAGGAGACACATTATGAAAAAAATTCAATCGATGATCGGCATGGCGGCATTTGCCATTTTAGGCGCAGTGGCTGGCCAAGCCAGCGCCGCGCCAAACTTCCAAATGCCGTTTGCATGCGGCCAAGTATGGGAAGGCCAGACGCGCACCAATCACAGCCCGCCCAATGCCATCGACCTGAACTCGGATAACGACTTTGGCAAACCCGTTCTTGCTTCCGCTGCCGGCACGGTTTCTACTGTTCAAAATCTGGGCTCAACCAGCTATGGGAAATATGTGGTGATCGATCATGGCAGTGGTTGGAAAACTTACTACGCCCATTTGAACTCATTCAACGTATCAGTCGGGCAATACGTTGCCCAAGGCAAGCAAATTGGCACGCTGGGCAATACAGGCGGCTCGACCGGGCCACACCTGCATTTTGAAGAACGCTATAACGGCGTGGTGCAAAAAGTGGTCTGGAACGGCGTGCAAGCCTACTACTGGGGCACCAGCACCTACACCAGCAGAAACGGTTGCGGCGGCACCAGCGGCGCGCCCGGCACCGTCAGAACCGCCGGTGCAGACCTGAATGTGCGCTCCGGCCCCGGCACCAACTATAGCGTCGTCGGCACGCTTGCCAATGGCACCAGCGTCTCCATTAGCTGCCAGACGACCGGCACCACCATCACCGGCACTTACGGCACCAGCAACATCTGGAACCGGATTGGCAATGGCCGCTATGTGCCGGATGCCTATGTCTATACCGGCTCCAATGGACGGGTCGCACCAAGTTGCTAACACTTAACGCTGATTAGGCAATCACCTAGATTAGCGGCGACAACGCATTGTTTACGCTGTCTCTTTTGCGCGAGACAGCGCAAACGTGCCTGTCATTGTTCGGTAGTTTGACGTGCAAGCCAAGCGCGTTCACTCATCAGAAAAAGCATTCAAGCACGCTGAAGCGCATGCGTTGTTCGTTCGCCTAAACAAGCGCCGACCATGCCTTCCCTAATCGCATCGCCCTTTGCTTCATTTATAGGAGTTCCGTATGCACACACGCATCAAGACGCGACTTTCCGCGCTACTGCTGGTAGCCAGCTTGGGCATGACCTGTCACGTTCAGGCCGCAGGCACCCCGCCGGATCTAACCGGCTATCCACGCATTTACCAAAAATGGTTTGAAGAGGCCGCAGCGGAATTCGATGTGCCCGTCGAACTGCTGCAGGCGATCGCTTATACCGAAACACGCTGGCGCCCACTCGTACCAAAAGGGCAAGCGAAGAAAAACGGTGAGGATTTCCAAGAAGTCGTCTGGCACGAAGGCGAGATGCCACCCGCCTACGGCATCAGGGGTTTGCGCAACGA
>JAFECY010000300.1 GCA_018241865.1 Pseudomonadota bacterium
CGTACAACTGATTGGCGTCGATGCGGGTTCGTTCTGGTCGCAGATGCAGGATGGCGTGGATGTTTGGAATGATGTCGGCAACGGCGTCCTCAAGAGCATCGTGTTTGGTTTCGCGGTAAGCTTTGTAGCCTTGTATCAAGGTTATGTAGCGAAGCCGACGCCGGAAGGGGTGGCGCGCGCCACGACGCGCACCGTGGTCATCGCTTCATTGAACGTGTTGTGGCTGGATTTCTTGATGACGGCGTTAATGTTCAATTAACAGAATTGACAGTGCGATCAGCTTTGGGGTTTTTCATACGAAGGTAATGTGATGCAGCGAAAATCGTTCGATCTCTGGGTGGGTTTGTTCGTCTTGCTGGGTGCGGCGGCGTTGGTATTTCTCGCGCTCAAGGTTGGCAACATGAGCGCGCTGTCTTCCGGCGATACTTATCCGGTGGTGACCAAGTTTGACAATATCGGCGGCTTGAAGCCGCGCGCAGCGGTCAAGAGCGCCGGTGTGGTGGTTGGACGAGTGGGCAGCATCAGTTTCGACGACAAAACTTTCCAAGCGCTGGTGACGCTCAACTTGGAAAGTCGCTACAAATTTCCCAAGGATAGTTCGGCAAAAATTTTGACTTCCGGTCTATTGGGAGAGCAATATATAGGCTTGGAACCGGGTGGCGATACGAATAATCTCGCTGCTGGTGACAAGATAAAAATGACGCAGTCGGCCATCGTGTTGGAAAATCTGATCAGTCAGTTCCTGTTCAGCAAGGCGGCCGAAGGGAAGGAAAATAATAAATGATGCATTCGATGCGATTAGCCGCCATCGCCGTATTGGCCGTGGTCATGACAGGCTGCGCCTCCACCAATCCGCAAGATCCGTTTGAGGATTTCAACCGGGCAATGTTCGGCTTTAACCGGGCGGTCGATGACGCTGCCCTGAAGCCGACGGCCACCGCTTACAAAACGGTCACGCCCACCTTTGTGCAGACGGGTGTCGGCAATTTTTTCGGCAATCTTGGTGATGTTTGGACTGCGGTCAACAATATCCTGCAAGGCAAAGTGGAAAGCGGCATGTCTGACATTGCCCGTGTCGGCGTGAATTCCACCATCGGTTTGGCGGGTTTGTTTGATGTTGCTTCCGAAATGGGTTTGGCCAAGCATAAGGAAGATTTCGGCCAGACGCTGGGACGCTGGGGGATCAACTCCGGGCCTTATGTCGTGCTGCCTCTGCTCGGCGCATCGACCGTGCGCGACACAGTTGCCTTGCCAGTCGATTGGAAGGGAGATGTCTGGATGTACAAGACGCCGGTGCGTTGGCGCAATGTCGGCGCGGCGGTGCGCTTGATCGATCAGCGCGCAGCCCTGCTTGATGCCTCTAATCTGTTGGAAGACGCTGCGCTCGATCCTTACGAATTTGTGCGCGATGCTTACATGCAGCGGCGGCAGAGTTTGATATATGATGGCGACCCGCCGGCCGGTGGCAAGAATTGATGGCCGGTAAGCGGTGCCGCTAATCGGCCGCATGGTCGAAAAGCATCGTCACCACGCCTCGTATTGTGTCATCCGTTTTGCCCGATGACGAGTTATGGAGGCGTAGGGTGTTAACTTGAGTGGAATCGTGAATAAAATGCTTATGTTGAAGAAAATTCTCGCCTTGTCTTTCACTTTCGGTTTGGTTGCCAGCGCTGCAGCGCAGGAAGCGCCGGATGCGTTGGTTAAGCGCATCAGCACCGAAGTGGTGGAGGCGGTACGCGCTGACAAAGATATTCAGACCGGCAACCAGAAAAAAGTGATGGATCTGGTTGAGGCCAAAATCCTGCCTTACGTTAATTTCCAGCGCATGACCGCGCTGGCGTCCGGCCGTTTCTGGCGTGAGGCTACGCCCGAGCAGCAAAAGCGCCTGACCGAAGAATTCCGCAGCTTGCTAATCTATACCTATTCTGGTGCCATTTCGCAAATTCGTGACCAGAAGCTGGAATTCAAACCCTTCCGCGCTGATCCGACTGACACCGAGGTGGAAGTGCGCTCGCAAGTACTGCAATCGCGCGGTGAGCCGATCCAGCTCAACTATCGCCTGGAAAAACAGGCGAGCGGTTGGAAAATCTATGACATGAATGTGCTGGGTGCTTGGTTGGTCGAATCTTACAAGAGCAGTTTCGCCAGCGAAATCGGCAAAAACGGCATCGACGGCCTCATCAAAACTTTGTCCGATAAAAACAAGCGTTTGGCTGCGAATAAATAAACGCTTCCTGACTATGTTCCGTCCCGCCACCATTCTGACGACCGCCACGATCCAGCCCATTTGCGCGGCAGGATTGGCGGCAATCAAGGCCGGTCAGAGCACGATCGATCTCAGTGATGTCAACACCGTAGATTCGAGTGCGGTGGCGGCGTTAATCGCTTGGCGTCGCGCCGCCCTGCAGCAGGGCAAAGTTTTGTCCTTTACCAATCTCCCCGCTAATCTGCACAGTCTAGCGGCCTTGTATGGTGTGGCCGACTTGCTGCGCCATTGACCCTGCACGATTCCCTTCCCGCGCAGTATTTCGATCCGGCTTGAGGGCTGGAAATCCCATATAATCAAGGGTTTCACCCCAATATTTGCAGGCGGATGCGGGCGCAAGCTGCAATCTGCATTTTTACTATTTCCGAACAGCCCTCATGGTGGCCATCCAAATCAGCAATGTCGAAAAACGCTTTCACGCTGTGCAAGCGTTGCAAGGTGTTTCGCTGTCGGTTGGCGAGGGGGAGTTTTTTGGTTTGCTTGGCCCCAACGGCGCTGGCAAGACCACTTTGATTTCCATCATCGCCGGATTGACTCGCGCCGACCGAGGCAACGTCAGCATCGCCGGCCACGACGTGGTGGGCGATTATCGCCAAGCCCGCCGCAAGCTTGGCGTGGTGCCGCAGGAACTGGTGTTCGATCCTTTTTTCACCGTGCGCGAAACCCTGCGTTTGCAATCCGGTTATTTTGGCCTGAAAAATAACGATGCTTGGATCGATGAGGTGATGCACAACCTCGATCTGACTGGGAAGGCTGATGCCAACATGCGGACGCTGTCAGGCGGCATGAAACGCCGCGTGCTGGTGGCGCAGGCGTTGGTGCACAAGCCGCCGGTGATCGTGCTGGATGAACCGACCGCTGGCGTCGATGTCGAATTGCGCCAGACACTGTGGAAATTTATTGCGCGTCTGAATCGCGAAGGCCATACCGTAGTGCTGACCACGCATTATCTGGAAGAGGCGCAAGCTCTGTGTGGTCGCATCGCCATGCTCAAAGCCGGGCAAGTCGTGGCGCTCGATTCGACCGCCGCGCTGCTGAAGCGCATCTCCGGTTCGCAACTGATCCTCAATTTGAAAGTCGCGCTGCCGGAAAATCTGAAGCCGTTGCTCTGCCATGCCGACGAACTGGCGGCCGGCAACCAGTTCACTTTGCGCGTCAACGACTATGCCGAGGTCGAGCCTATCCTCGCGCATTTGCGTCAGGCCGGTGTCGGCATCGAAGACATGCACTTGCAGCAAGCCGATCTGGAAGACGTATTCATCCAAGTGATGGAAGGCGAAAAATGATCGGCTTCCGTACCCTGTTTTACAAGGAAATGCTGCGCTTCTGGAAAGTCGCCACGCAAACCATCGCGGCGCCGATTCTGACCGCGATGCTCTATCTGTTGATCTTCGGCCACGTGCTGGAAGAGCATGTGCAGGTTTATCCGGGCGTACGCTACACCGCCTTCCTGATTCCGGGATTGGTGATGATGAGCGTGCTGCAGAATGCCTTCGCCAATTCCTCCTCCTCGCTGATTCAGTCCAAGATCACCGGCAACCTGGTGTTCGTGTTGCTGCCGCCGTTGTCGCACTGGGAATTGTTCGGCGCTTACGTGCTGGCGTCGGTGGTGCGCGGGGTTGCAGTCGGTCTTGGCGTGTTCGCCATTACCGCTTGGTTTGCGCATATGAGCTTTGTCGCGCCGTGGTGGATCGTGTTATTCGCACTTTTGGGCGCGGCGATTCTCGGCACTATGGGCTTGATTGCCGGTATCTGGGCAGAGAAATTCGATCAGCTCGCCGCTTTCCAGAATTTCCTCATCATGCCGGCGACTTTTCTGTCCGGCGTGTTTTATTCGATCCATTCGCTGCCTGCTTTCTGGCAGGGCGTGTCACGGGTCAATCCGTTTTTTTACATGATCGATGGTTTTCGCTATGGTTTTTTTGGTCAGAGCGATGTCGATCCGCTGACCAGTTTCACAATCGTCACCACTTTTTTCTTGCTGCTGGCTGGCCTCGCTATCCAGTTGCTCAAGAGCGGCTACAAACTGCGTCACTAATTGCAAGGGATATCATGCTGCCTACCCCCGAACTCGTTAAGAACTACATCGCTGCCGGCCTCGATTGCGCGCATCTGAGCGTGGAAGGCGATGGCCAGCATTTCAGCGCCGTTATTGTCTCGACTGCCTTTGCCGGTAAGCGTCTGATCCAGCGTCATCAACTGGTGTACGCCGCGCTGGGTGAGCGCATGAAGGCGGAAATTCACGCTTTGTCGATGAAGACCCTGACTCCCGAGGAATTTGCCAACAATGGATAAATTACTGATTACCGGCGGTAAGCGACTCTCCGGCGAGATCGCCATTTCCGGTGCGAAAAATGCCGCGCTGCCGATCTTGTGCGCGGGTTTGCTGAGCGCCGATGCTGTGCAGCTCTCGAACGTGCCGCACCTGCAAGATGTCAACACCATGCTCAAGCTGTTGCGACAGATGGGTTTGTCGATCGAGCAGGAGGGCGACAAGGTTGCGCTCAACGGCCGCAATATCGACAAGCTGGAAGCGCCCTACGACATGGTGAAAACCATGCGTGCCGCTATCCTAGTGCTGGGCCCGTTGGTGGCGCGATTTGGTGAAGCAAAGGTGTCGCTGCCCGGCGGTTGCGCCATTGGTTCGCGCCCGGTCGATCAGCACATCAAGGGCTTGCAGGCGATGGGTGCGGAAATCACCATCGAAGCCGGCTATATCCACGCCAAGGCCAAGAAGCTGAAGGGCGCGCGCGTGATGACCGACATGATTACCGTCACCGGCACCGAAAACTTGCTGATGGCGGCGACGCTGGCCGAAGGCGAGACGGTGCTGGAAAATGCCGCGCGCGAACCAGAAGTGACTGACCTTGCCAACTTGCTGGTGGCGATGGGCGCGAAGATCGACGGCATCGGTAGTGATCGCCTAGTGATTCAAGGTGTGGAGAAACTGCACGGTGCCAGCCATGCTGTGATTGCCGATCGCATCGAAACCGGTACTTTTTTGTGCGCGGTGGCGGCGGCCGGCGGCGATGTGACCTTGACCCATACCCGCAGCGACATTCTCGACGCCGCGCTCGACAAGCTGCGCGAAGCCGGCGTGATCTTGACGTCCGGCCCGGACTGGATCCGGGTGCAGATGGCGGCGCGGCCGAAAGCGGTTAGCTTCCGCA
>JAFECY010000301.1 GCA_018241865.1 Pseudomonadota bacterium
AAAAACCGGCAATGCCATCGTAAAAAAGACACAGACTGATAATGCCAAGAGCATTGCTAGCCAATATCGTCGCCGGTGATGCTAGGACGTCACGTAATACAGAGAGTAGGAAACAACCTGCCAGCAGGACGAACCCCGTCGCCCACCATCCGAAACCGGAATACGTGGTGCGCGTTTTGAGAACGAATAACATCAGACCGGCAATCGCCACCAGCATCAGGGTGACAATTAAACCAAGGGTGGGAGTGTGGAGTGCGATCGGCATGAGGGAATAATCTTACAGCATTGTAATGCTGTAACGATCGCAAAAATGACTGCCGAATTGGTGGCATCACAGGTCGCATTATTCAATGCAGATGTGTCGCATTCTGCGTACTCTCCTCCGGCATTTCGGCGTGTACCAATTCGCCGTCGAGGTCGCAGTAGAGTGGCGCGCCGCAGTCATCGCAAAACTCCACCGGAAATATTTCGGTGTGGTGTTTGATGTGAACAATGCCTTCATCATTCAGCATGTGGATGATGTCTTGTATTGGCGCGCGGGTCGGGGGTGCGTCGGCGGTCGAGAGGTCGGCTGTGTCGTGGTCGGCATTTTCGTCGCCATACAGCGGCCAGACGAGGCCGTACACCACTTCATCGCCGGGACGCGGCAGGAAGCTGATGCGGTATTCATCGATCTGCCCGTTTGCGGTTTCTTCGGAAAAACCGCCGATTACGGCTTGCAGGCGATCCGGTTGTGCATCGAGGGCGTGAGTCAGGAAATGCACCGCTGCCTTGACCGAGGCAGGGCGGATTTGCTTGTCGGCTTCGCGGCAGGTCAAGAAGAAAGCGTCTGGCAACAGCAGGTCGATGCCGCAGCCCGGCAGCAGGCGGGCGACGTTGGGGCCGGCCTGTTCTTGCCAGTGGGCTAGGGCTTGCTGGCGATCGGGCGGATTGGCGCTGGCTTGCCAGCAGAACAACGGTGCACCTACCGGCGCGACGATGGCTGCCAACAGGTAGCGGGTATCGGCCAAGAAGGGGGTGGTTTCCGGCAGATCGGTGGGGCTTTGCAGCGTCGCACCTTTGAGCGCGGCGTCGGCCATGCGGCGTACGGCGGCGTGGGTTTCGACGTGATTGCGCGGTAACTGGTCGATGGAGTACAACAGCGGTGCGATCGCCAGACGCGCATCGTCGGCCAGCACATGAGCGTGCAGATGGCTGAATAGCGGGGCGATCTGTTCGGCGGAAAGGGCGCCGGAAGGAATGGCGAAGCGGGTCCAAGCCAAGATAGGGGCGGCGATCAGCAAGGCTTGATATGTTGCGCCTTCATGCTCTAGCAGGCAGGACTCGCTGTTGGCTTCGACGGCGTCGATCAGGATGTCGTAGGCATCGGGCTGTGACTTGAACAGATGGTCGAGCGCGGCGTCGATATGTTCCTGATGTTGGTTTTTCAGGGTTTTTTGCAGCAGCAAATCGAGTTGCTGCTCCCAGCCGCGTTCTTCCAGTCGGCTGGCAGCCTGCAGCATGCCTTGCGCATGATTGATGAGTCGCTGACTTTCTGCAGCGAGCCGCAAACCGCGGCCTTTGAATGGACGTCGCATGATGATGTCACAATGTTATGCGGGAAAATTAACAATTGTAGAGGATTGTGACGTGAATAGCGACTGCTGGCGAAAAATGCAAAAACCATGTGATAGGACGCACGGCCAGAAAGCGGGGTGCGTATCATTCGAGCGAGGGACAGACAGGCCGCTGGCTTACACGATCCTTGCAACATGAAAAAAGGCTGGCGCATGCCAGCCTTTTTATTGCAAAGCCGGTTTCCCGGCTTTGTCTTCGCTTACGCCGCCAGTAGTTGGCGCAGCACGAAGGGCAGGATGCCGCCGTGCTTGTAGTAGTCCACTTCGATCGGGGTATCGATACGCAGCAGCACTTTGACTTCCTGCTTCTGGCCATTGGCGCGGTGGATCACCAGTGTGACGTTTTGCTGTGGCTTGATGTCGCTTTCGATCCCTTTCAGGTCGAAGGTTTCCTTGCCGGTGATGTTCAGCGATTGCACGCTGTCGTTACCGAGGAACTGCAGCGGCAGCACGCCCATGCCAACCAAGTTGGAACGGTGGATGCGCTCGAAGGAACGCGCCACGACAGCCTTCACGCCCAGCAACTGGGTGCCCTTGGCGGCCCAGTCGCGCGAGGAGCCGGTGCCGTACTCTTCGCCGCCGAAGATCATGGTCGGCACGCCGGCGTCGATGTAGTCCATCGCGGCGTCGTAGATCGACATTTCGCGGCCGGAAGGCTGGTGTATCGTGATGCCGCCTTCGACGCGCGAGCCGTCAGCCTTGGCCGGGATCATCAGGTTCTTGATGCGGACGTTGGCGAAGGTGCCGCGCATCATGACTTCATGGTTGCCGCGGCGCGAGCCGTAGCTGTTGAAATCGGCCTTCTGCACGCCGTTGGCCAGCAGCCATTTGCCTGCCGGGGAAGTTTCTTTGATCGAGCCGGCCGGGGAGATGTGGTCGGTGGTGATCGAGTCGCCGAATACGCCCAGTGCGCGCGCGCCCTTGATGCCGGTGGCGGCGGCTTTCGGCTCCATTGTGAAGTCGTCGAAGAATGGCGGCTCGGCGATGTAGGTCGATTTCGGCCAGTTATAGACTTGACCGTTGGCCACGCCTTTGATTTGTTCCCACAGCTTGCCCGGTGCGCCTTTGACGTCGGCGTAGTTTTCCTTGAAGGTCTTGGCATTCATCGCAAACTTCATCAATTTGCCGATTTCTTGCGAGGTCGGCCAGATGTCGCCCAGATAAATATCCTTGCCGCCTTTGCCTTTGCCGACCGGCTCGGTCATCAAGTCTTTGGTGACGTTGCCGGCGATGGCGTAAGCCACGACCAGCGGCGGCGAAGCCAGGAAGTTGGAGCGGATGTTCGGGTGGATGCGCGCTTCAAAGTTGCGGTTGCCCGATAGCACGGCGGAAGCGACGATGTCGTTCTTGACGATGGCGTCGTTCAGCGGCGCGGTCAGGTCGCCGGCGTTGCCGATACAGGTGGTGCAGCCATAAGCTGCAACGCCGAAGCCCAGTTTTTCCAGGTAAGGCAGCAGACCGGCGGCTTCCAGATACTTGGTGACGACGCGCGAGCCAGGCGCTAGCGAGGTCTTGATATGCGGCGCAACTTTCAGACCGGCTTCGACAGCTTTTTTGGCCAGCAGACCGGCGGCCAGCAGCACGCTCGGATTGGAGGTGTTGGTGCAGGACGTGATCGCGGCGATCAGCACGTCGCCGCTCTTGACCTTGATGCCATCCGAGGTGGTGTATTCGGCGTCGAGATCAGCGGCTTTCTTGTTGAAACCGTTTTCCGAAACCGGCTTGGAAAACAGGTCGGCGAAGGTCGATTTGACGTTGCCGATTTCGATGCGGTCTTGCGGACGTTTCGGGCCGGCCAGCGACGGTGCAACCGAGCTCAAGTCCAAGGCGACAACGGAGGTGTAGTCGATGTCGCCGGATTTCGGCACGCCGAACAGACCTTGCGCCTTGAAGTAGTTTTCAAAGGCGTCGATTTCTGCCTTGCTGCGGCCGGTGCCCTTGAAGTAATCGATGGTGGCGTCGTCAACCGGGAAGAAGCCCATGGTGGCGCCGTATTCCGGTGCCATGTTGGCGATGGTGGCGCGGTCGGTCAACGACAGTGTCTCTGTGCCAGCGCCGAAGAATTCGACGAATTTGCCGACGACTTTATGCTTACGCAGCAGTTCGGTGATGGTCAATACCAGATCGGTCGCGGTGACGCCTTCGCGCAGTGCGCCGGTCAAGTTCACGCCGACCACGTCCGGGGTCAGGAAATAGACCGGTTGACCCAGCATACCGGCTTCCGCCTCGATGCCGCCCACGCCCCAGCCAACGACGCCGATGCCGTTAATCATGGTGGTGTGGGAATCAGTGCCGACTAGGGTGTCAGGGTAATAGACGCTGCCTTTTTTGTGCACGCCGCGCGCCAAATATTCCAAGTTCACTTGGTGAACGATGCCGAAGCCCGGCGGCACAACGCCGAAGGTGTCGAATGCTTGCATGCCCCACTTCATGAACTGGTAGCGCTCGTTGTTGCGCTGGAATTCCAGCTTCATGTTCAAATCGAGGGCTTTCTTTTCGGCGAAGTGGTCGATCTGCACCGAGTGATCGACAACCAAATCAACCGGCACTAACGGCTCGATGTTCTTCGGATTTTTGGCATTCTTGGAAGCGACGCCGCGCATCGCGGCCAAATCGGCCAGCAGCGGTACGCCGGTGAAGTCTTGCAGCACCACACGCGCGACGACGAAGGGAATCTCGTCGGTGCGAGCGGCAGTCGCGCCCCAGTTGGCGAGCTGCTTGACATGCTCTTCCGTCACTTTCTTGCCGTCGCAGTTGCGCAGCACCGATTCCAGCACGACACGGATCGAAACCGGCAGGCGGGAAATGTTCACGCCGAGCTTTTTGCCCAAGGCGGGAAGGGAATAAAACTGGCCTTTCTTGGAACCCGAAACCGGGAATTCCTTGAGCGTGTTCAAAGTGTTGCGGGACATGGTTTCTCCTTCTAGACGGATGACGGATTGATTGACTTCGGTGCGATGTTGCTGTGGGTACTGCGAAACTAACTTCGTTGTTTTTATTTGGCGACCGTGATTTGCTCGGCGGGTTTGTCGGCGGCGACTGGTTTTTCGGCGATCAAGGGATTGATGTCTGAAGTCACGCAGTCGTTGATGAGCGGATGTCCTTTTTTCGTATCAAGCAACATGCTCTTAGCAGGGATGCCGATGAAGACTAAACCATACTTGTGGCTTTCAAGACGCTCGGCACCACTTTCAGTTGGAATGCGACGCATACCGTACAGGGTGTTGTTCCAGCGCAAAGCGGCGTGCTTCTCGTCCGAGGCATTGCGATAGACGGCGATCGATTTGTTCTCCGGGCACTGGTAGTTACGCACATTGGAAGTGGCGATGTCGGGAATGGGTTCATCTTCGTCGGACGGCGCGGTGGTGACGGTCGTTGCAGCCGCTGTTTTGGCTTTCGCTTTGGTCTTGGTGGATTTCTTCACGCTTTTTTTCGCGACGGGTTGCGTTGTTTCTGCGTGAGCAGGCGAGAGGGCGAACGATACGCCGAGAGCGAGAAGGAGCGAAAGTAGGGGTTTCATGTTTGTGTCTCCGAAGGAATGCGCAGATTGTTCCCTGAATCAGTGTATTTTTCTTTATACGAGTGCGGCAGCGGCATCTGGCAAGGGCAGGCCGCCTGCCTTGGCCCGCTGCAGTATAGTCCAATAGTAGCGATAACTGGCGCGGTCATGCAGCTTGCCGTTGTGCTGGATCGGCCCCCACTTGATCTTGCTGGCGTCGGTCAGAATTTGCGCGGCTTCGTTGACTTCCGAACTGCGCGGCATCATCGACTTCAAGATGGGTTTGATTTGATCTGGATGAATGCTCCACATGCGCGTATAGCCACATTCTGCCGCGGCGCGCGTCGCATCGTTGGCAACGACGGCGGTATCTTTGATTTCAGTGGTGACGTTGTGCGATGGCACTTTGCCGTGCGCATGGCAGGCGGCGGCGATTTCCAGCTTCGCGCGGAGTACTAACGGGTGCGTGAATTGCCCAGGGCTACGCATGGCGGCGCCGGGAATCGCGCCATAGTGCGCGGAGACGAAATCCAGGATGCCGAAGGAAAGCGATTCGACCTGCGGCAGAGCGGCGATCGCATGCACATCGGCCAGCGCGCCG
>JAFECY010000302.1 GCA_018241865.1 Pseudomonadota bacterium
GGCGGCGGCGGCATCGTGCTGGACGGCATCTGCCTGATGAGCGGCGGTGGTGGCCTCGCTCTCGGCGTGCCGGGTAGCGGTGGCGGCGGTGCTGGCTTCGTGGGATTCGCTGTCGGCCTTGTGCTGCGCCTCTACGGATTCGTGGCTCAGTGTCGCGGCCTGCTGCGCGGCGGTGGAGGCATCCTGCTGCGCATGGCTGGAGTCTGCGGCGGCGGCGGCGGATTCACTGGCCTGGGAGGCGGCCTGCTGTGCAGCCTGATCCGCCTGGTGCTGGGCATCAGTGGCGCCGTGGGCGGCATCGTCGGACTGATGCCGGGCATCTACGGCGCCGTGCGCGGCATCCGCAGCCTGGGCGCTGTCCTGCTGGGCGGCGTGCGCCGAATCCACGGCAGCGTGGGCGCTGTCGGCGGCATGACTGGCGGCGGCGTCAGCGGCCTGCTCATGCTGATGCACTGACTGCAGGGCCTGCCCGCCTTGTTCATCTTTTTGGTGAAGACTGTCAAGGTGCTGTCCGGCCTGCTGGTCATCCGCATGAAGCGTGTCCACACTGTGGGAGGCCTCGGTCTCAGTGCTGTGGATGGCAGCGGTGTGCTGAGCCACCTCATCGCTCTGCTGCTCAACAGTGCTGGTTTTTTGATCCACCTCCTGGCTCTGATGTTCCACGGCAGATGCGTGCTCATCCACCTGCCGCTGCTGCTCATGTGTTTGCTGGGCATGCGTGTCCACCTCCTGCGCACGTGACTGCACATCGTCGTGCAGCCGCCCTGCATGCTCGGCGCTTTGTCCGGCGGACTGCGAGGTTTGTTCCGCGTGCTGGCTGTGGTCATCGATGCGGCTGATGAAGTCGTCCGCATGGGCGGACTGCTGATCGATCTCGCTGAGCTTGTCATGCGCGGAATGGGCAAGGTCTTCCGCGTGCGCGGCCATCTCCTGGGCGCGCTGCACGACCTGCTCCATGTCGCTGAGCCACTGGGCCGCCTGCGCCTCACTTTGGTCCAGACGTTGAGCCAGTTCCTCGGCGCGCTGTGCGGCGGCGCCGATCTGCTGCACAAGACTGTCCGCCTCGTGCGCGGATTGCTCAATCTGGGAGGTGAGCTGGGATGCCTGCTGCGAGGTGTGCTCAATGTCGTTGAGGGCCTGATCCGCGCGATTCGCCGCAGTGTCGGTTTCGTGCACGAGGTGGTCTGCGCGAGTCCACACTTCGTCAATGTGATGAACGCGGTCCCCAGCACGCTGGACGCATTGGTCGATGTCCGTGCGCGCCTGCTCGGCGCGGTGCAGCGCGTCATTGATGCGTTGCAGCGCATCCTGCACGCCATGATGCGCCTGCTCGGCGGCGTCTCTGGAATGCTCAGCCGCGTGCTGCGCTTCGAGCGTGTGCTGTTTTGCGTCTTCAGCGGTCTTGTGCTGATCCGTCGTTTTTTGCGCGGACTGTTTCGCGTGGTCAACCGCCTGCGCCGCCTTGCCTTCCTGCGTCTCAAGCTGCTTGAGAGCCTCCTGAGCCTCGTGTTCGAGGCTGCTGAGGCTGCGGTTGGAGCTGTTGCCGGGAGTGATCATGGGAATGAAGGTCAGGAGCCCAAGGCAGATGAAGCAGCGGCGGCGGCGGCCTCGGCTTCGGTGGCAGCGTGTTCGGCACGGTCAGCGGCTGCGGCGGCAGCGTGCTCATGCTCGCGGATTTTATCGAGCAACTGCGCGGCTTCGGCATGCAACTGGTCGATTTTTCCAAGCAGTTCTTCGGCCTGGCCGGCATGTTCATCTGCCTGCTTCTGGGCGTCTTGCGCCGCCTGCTTTGCGGTGTCGGCATCGTGCTCATGCTGCTGGGTGTCCGCCTTGGCGTGGTCGGCATCGTCACGGCTGTGCTCTGCGGCTTCCTGGGCAGCTTCCGCTGCGCGCTGGGCTGACTCCGCCGCCTGCTGCGCGGCTTCGGCCATGGTATGCGCTTTCTCCGCAGCGCCACGTGCGGTTTCGGCGGCGTGGGCGGCTTTGTCGGCTTCATCAGCGGCGCCAACAGCCTTGCCCTTGGCGTCTTCAGCCGTGTGCTCGGCATCCACCGCCTTGTCTTTGGCCTCAGTGGCAGCGCGTTCGGCGGTGGCGGCGCCCTGGCGGTGTTCTTCGGCAGACTGCTGAGCTTCGTTGGCGTGCTGGCGTGCGGCATCGGCCTCCTGCTCTGCGGTGTGTGCTGCATCACGTGAGGATTCGGCGCCGTGCTGGGCTTCGACAGAGGCATCTTTGGCATGTTCCGCCTCTGTCTCAGCCTGCTTCGCCGCCGTCTCGGCAGTCTCCGCATCCTGCTGTGAATGATGGGCGGCCTCGGCGGCCTGCGAAGCTTCGTCCGCAGCAGACTTGGCAGTGTGCGCCGAGGCGTCTGCGTCGTGCTGGGAATCCTGCGCGTGATGCGCGGCTGTCTCCGCCTCCGTCTTGTGAGTCTGCGCCTCGTGAGCGGCGGTTTCAGCATCGTGGGCCTGTGCTTGCGCCTGGTGGGAGGCCTGCTCGGCCTCATGCTGGGACTGCTGCGCTGTGTGCGCGGCGTCCTGCGCATCATGCTGGGACTGCTGCGCCTGATCCGCTGCGGAGTGTGCCTGATGCTCAGCATCCTGGGCCTGATGGGAAGACTGGTCAGCCTGCTCCTGGGAATGAGTGGCGGCCTGCGCGGCGTGGTCCGCTTCGTCGTCCTTGTGGTGCAGCGCTTCGAGCGTGCTGTCCGCCTGATGATCCTTGCCGGTGATGCTGGAAAGCACCTGGCTGGCTTCGCCCTCCTTGCCGTGGATGCTGCTCAGCGTCTGGCTGGCCTCGCTCTCGTGTTGCGTCACCTCGCCGAGCTTGTGATCCACCTCCTGGGCCTGCTGGTCCACCTGGCCGGCACGGGCATCGAC
>JAFECY010000303.1 GCA_018241865.1 Pseudomonadota bacterium
AATGATCCGATCAGTACGCGCGATGCACACCCCAAGCGATGACATCCGGCTGTTCGCATCCCGCTTATGCTGGCTCGTGGTAACGCTGGTGCTGACCGCTTGCAGCAGTGTACAAACGCGCAGCGATAGCCCGACCCGCTCCGGCAGCACCGTCCAGTCTTCCCGCTCGCCCAATCTGCCGCCGGCCGGTTCCGGGCGCGGCGGTTATTACCAAGACGACGGCCCCGGCGACAAGACCCCCGACAACTTGCTCGCCACCCCCGACGCCGAGCCGCGCATCGAACCGTATTCCCGCAGCGGCAACAAACCCTACGTCGTGTTCGGCAAGAGCTACGTGCCCATGCTCGACGAACGCCCCTTCAAGCAGCGCGGCATCGGCAGTTGGTACGGCAAGAAATTCCACGGGCAAAAAACCTCGTCCGGTGAAATCTACGACATGTACAAGATGACCGCCGCCCACCCGACCCTGCCGATTCCTTCCTATGCGCGCGTCACCAATCTCGCCAACGGCAACCAGGTCATCGTGCGCGTCAACGATCGCGGCCCCTTCCATTCCAGTCGCATCATCGACCTGTCCTATACCGCGGCCTTGAAGCTGGGCTACGTCAGTCGCGGCAGCAGCCAGCTCGAAGTTGAACGCCTGCTGCCGGACGAAATCGCCCGCATGCAAAGTGCGCGGCAAAACAATCTCGCCACTACGTCTGCACCAGTCGCGCCGGTGCTTGAATCAACATCGGTGCAGACGGCTTCGGTTCCTATCGTTAGCGTCGCCGCGCGCGATATCCAGCCGCAGCCGGCTGTGTCGCAGGAAGAACCATCGAATGCCAAACCAGCAGTCGTCCCCGCCGCCTATGCCGTACCGGCTGCCAGCATGAAATCCGCGCCGGAAGCCGGCTTCTATCTGCAACTGGGCGCGTATGCGCAAGCAGCCAACGCCGCAGCGGCGCGCGAACGCCTGTTGCGCGATGGCGCAGCGACGCCGGTCGAGGTGGTGGCCGGCAACGGCTTGTATCGTTTGTACGGCGGCCCTTACGCCAGCCGCGACGAAGCGATGGCGGCGGCGCAGAAAATCCAGGAAGGTGGCGGAGCGAAGCCGATGGTGGTGCAGAAATAATTTACGCTTTTTGTTTCAACTGTAACGCCCGTTCATACAGCGCGTTTTTTTTCATCCCCGTAATCCGCGCCGCCAACGCCGCCGCCTGCTTGACGCTGCATTCTTCCAGCAAAACACCGAGGATGCGTTCAGCTTCGCGCATGTCGGCGTCGCCATCGGATGACGCGCCTTCCACCAGCAGCACGAATTCGCCTTTTTGCCGGTGTGCATCGGCGGTCAGCCAGGCGCTGGCTTCGCCCAGTGTGCAGCGATGGATTTCCTCGAACAGTTTGGTCAGTTCGCGCGCCAGCACGATCTGCCGCGCGGGGCCGAATATGGCGGCCAATGCGGTGACGGTATCGACGATGCGGTGCGGCGCTTCGTACAGCACCAGCGTGGCAGTGATGTGCTGCAGTTCGGCCAGTTCGGCGTCGCGCTGGCCGGCCTTGGCCGGTAAAAAACCGGCGAAGTGGAAGCGGTCGTTGAGCAAGCCGCTGGCAGATAGCGCCGCCAGCGCGGCCGATGCGCCGGGCAACGGCACCACACGCAAGCCGGCGGCGCGCACCGCATCGACGATGCGCGCGCCGGGGTCGGATACCGCCGGAGTGCCGGCGTCGGAGACGAGGGCGATGCGCTGGCCGGCTTGCAGGCGGGCGATCAGCTTGTCGGCGACCGCGCGTTCGTTGTGTTCGTGGGCGGCGAGCAATTCCTTGCTCAGGCCGTAGCGCGCCAGCAGTTGCGCGGTGTTGCGCGTGTCTTCGCAGGCGACGGCATCGACTAGGCGCAGCACATGGAGCGCGCGCAGGCTGATGTCGCCGACATTACCGATGGGCGTGGCGAGCACATATAATGTCGCGGTCGGATAATTCTGCTGCGCCACCTCGCCCATCAGCGGCAGGTGGGCGGTGTCGGATGCGATGAGAGTCATAGTGGAGGCAATATGTTGGATAGCGTGACGCGCGCCCTAGTGTTGGCGTGCTGGATGTGCGGATTGTGCGCGTCGGCGGGCGCAAATACAACCGGCGCGGCTGAGCCGCCGGTCACGGGGGCGGTGCCGATGCCGGCCGGGATTACGGCGCGACCCTTGAATGCGCCGGCTCTGCCGATCGCCACGACGCCGGGGACAATCGCCGCGCAGGCGGCGTCCGAACGGCCGCTGCGAATCGGCTTGCTGCTGCCGCTGCAATCGGACGTGTTCGGCAATGCCGCGCAGGCGGTGCGTGCCGGTTTCCAGGCTGCCTACGAACGTGAGAGCAGCGGCATCGAGATGGCCGTGGTTGAAACCGGCGACGGCGCACGTCAGATCGACGCGATCTACGCCGATGCGCTGAACCGTTTCGATATCATCGTTGGGCCGCTGGCGCGTACCGATGTGGCGGCGGTGGCGCAAGGGAGCAAAGTCACTAAACCAACTGTGGCATTGACCAATCCTGACGGCGATGCCGACGTCGTGATGCCGCAATTGATGTTGCCGATCGGCCTATCGGTCGAGGACGAGGCGCGCCAAGTGGCGGGTTGGGCTGCGAGCGGCAAAAAAAGCGGCAAGGCGTTGGTGATTGCCGGCAATGTCGCTTGGCAGCGTCGCGCCGCGCGCGCCTTTGCCGCGCAATGGCAGCAACGTGGATTGGAAGCGCTGCATGCCGAATTAAGCGTCAGTGGCAGCTATCTCAGCGCAGCCGGGTTGATTCAGTTGAAGAAGCGCCTGCAGGAAGAACATCCGGCACTGTTGTTCGTCGCGCTCGACGACGGTCAGGCGAGGCAGTTGTTGCAGGCCATTGGGCGCGAGTATCCGGTTTATGGCACGTCGCAGTTGAATCCATTGTCGGTGATCGACTGGCGCACTTCTGATGGCCGACCGGACATGAATGGCGTGCGCTTGGTCGATATTCCCTGGCAATTGCAGTCCGATCATCCGGCGGTGATGGTGTATCCACGCCCGACCCTGCCGGCCGACCAAAAACCCGACCCCAACTTGGAACGCCTGTACGCGCTCGGTATCGACGCCTTCC
>JAFECY010000304.1 GCA_018241865.1 Pseudomonadota bacterium
AAATTCATCGCAATCACCATGAACCTCACGAAAAAACAAAAGACCGCAATCGGCACCATTCTTGCCGTCGGACTGTTACTGGCGATCCTGATCCTTGTGATTGGCAAGCCAAGCAGCACTCAGGACGAACAAGGCCAGCAAAAAAATGACCATGACAAGGAAGTATCCAAAGGTGCCAGCCCTGATGAGGGTGTCAGCGACAGGATTGTCTTGAGCGAGGCACAAATCAAGTCGGCCGGGATTGTGATTGCCAACGCCGGCCCGGCCAAGATTGCCAATGCGCTGGTGCTGCCGGGCGAGATCGGCTTTAACGAAGACCGTACCGCACACGTGGTGCCACGTGTGGAAGGCGTGGTTGAAAGCGTCACGGCTGACTTGGGCCAGCCCGTGAAGAAAGGCCAGGTGTTGGCGGTACTGGCCAGCACTGCATTGGCCGAGCAGCGCAGCGAATGGCTGTCCGCCCAAAAGCGGTTGACGCTTGCGCAGCAAACCTATGCTCGCGAAAAGATGCTGTGGCAAGAAAAGATCTCAGCCGAGCAGGATTATCTGCAAGCGAGGCAAGCATTGGAAGAAGCCAAGATCGCACTGCAAAACGCGAGCCAAAAGCTGACCGCCCTGGGCGCACCGGCAGCCAGCCCTGGCAGCATGAACCGCTACGAGATTCGCGCACCGTTCAACGGCATGGTGCTCGAAAAGCATATCGCCCTGGGCGAAGTGGTCAAGGAAGACAGCAAGATTTTCACGATCTCGGACTTGTCGGCCGTGTGGGCCAACCTGGCGATCCCCGCGCAGCACTTGAACGAAGTGCGCGTGGGAGCATCGGTGGTCGTCAAATCCACCGCGTTCAATGCCTCCTCGCCCGGCAAGGTGGCCTATGTCGGCTCGCTCCTGGGGGAACAGACACGCACGGCGCAAGCACGCGTCGTCCTCGCCAATCCGAATGGCGCCTGGCGTCCGGGTCTTTTCGTCAATGTCGAAGTCGCATCCGTCGAAGTCGCCGTCCCCGTGGCGGTCGCCGCAGAAGCTCTCCATACCGTGGAAAATCGCCCGGTGGTCTTCGTTCGTACCAAAGATGGCTTCGCCGCACAACCGGTCGAGACTGGCAAGAACGACGGCAAACAGGTGGAAATCGTCAAAGGCCTGCCGGCCAATGCGGCATATGCCGCCGCCGGCAGCTTCATTCTCAAATCGGAGCTCGGCAAAGACAGTGCCGAGCACAAACATTGACCGGAAAGGCGTCCCATTATGTTTGAACGCCTGATGCGTTTTGCCATCGAGCAGAGATGGTTGATTCTCTTGGCTGTCGTCGGTATGGCCGCAATCGGCATCTACAGCTACCAGAAGCTGCCGATCGACGCCGTTCCCGACATCACCAATGTGCAGGTGCAGATCAACACTGCGGCAGCGGGCTACTCACCCCTGGAAACCGAGCAGCGGATCACGTTTCCGGTGGAGACTGCACTGGCCGGATTGCCGAACCTGCAGGAGACGCGCTCCTTGTCCCGCTATGGTTTGTCGCAAGTCACCGCCGTCTTCAAGGATGGCACCGACATCTATTTCGCGCGGCAACTGGTCAATGAGCGGCTCCAGCAAGCCAGGGAACAATTGCCAACGGGTGTGAACCCGGCCATGGGCCCGATCTCTACCGGTCTGGGGGAGATATACCTATGGACCGTGGAAGCCAAGGATGGCGCCAAAAAGCCGGATGGCACGCCGTACACGCCAACCGACTTGCGTGAGATCCAGGACTGGATCATCAAACCGCAATTGCGCAATGTGCCGGGTGTTACTGAAATCAATACGATTGGCGGCTTTGCGAAGGAATACCAGATTGCGCCAGTGCCGGAACGGCTGGCATCTTACAGGCTCACTCTGCAGGATGTCGTGAACGCGCTGGAGCGTAATAACGGCAATGTCGGCGCCGGCTACATCGAAAAGCATGGCGAACAGCTCTTGATTCGTGCACCGGGCCAGGTCCAATCGATGGATGATATCCGCAACATCATCTTGGCCAACGCAAATGGCGTGCCGGTCAAGATTCGCGATATCGGTGAGGTGATGATCGGGCATGAATTACGTACCGGTGCGGCGACTGAAAACGGCCGTGAAGTCGTCTTAGGCACCGTCTTCATGCTGATTGGCCAGAACAGCCGCACGGTCTCCCAAGCAGTCGACAAAAAAATGGCGGAAATCAACCGCACGCTGCCGGAGGGCGTGCATGCGGTGACCGTTTATGACCGTACAAATCTGGTCGACAAGGCCATCTATACGGTAAAAAAGAACCTCTTGGAAGGCGCGGTGCTGGTGATCGCGATCCTGTTCCTGTTTCTGGGCAATATCCGGGCTGCGATTATTACGGCGCTTGTGATTCCATTGTCGATGCTCTTTACCTTCACGGGAATGGTCGCTTACAAGGTCAGCGCAAATCTGATGAGCCTGGGTGCGCTCGACTTCGGCATTATCGTTGATGGCGCAGTGGTGATTGTCGAGAACTGTGTCAGGCGCTTGTCCCATGCGCAAGCGCACCATGGCCGGCCATTGACGCGCACCGAGCGCTTCCATGAAGTGTTTACCGCCGCACGCGAAGCCAGACGGCCCTTGCTGTACGGCCAGCTGATCATCATGGTGGTCTACTTGCCGATCTTTGCACTGACCGGCGTCGAGGGCAAGATGTTCCACCCGATGGCCTTCACCGTAGTGGCTGCCTTGCTGGGTGCCATGATCCTGTCGATCACCTTTATTCCCGCGGCGGTCGCGCTTTTTATCGGCAACCAGGTCGCCGAAAAGGAAAACCGCCTCATGCAATGGGCCAAGGCACGCTATGAGCCGGTGCTGGACCGTGTCATGGCCAATCAGCCGGTAGTGTTCGTCTTCGTCGCTGTGGTGGTCTTGCTGTCCGGCTTGCTGGTGACACGCCTGGGGAGCGAATTCGTACCGAGCTTGAACGAAGGCGATATCGCAATCCAAGCGCTGCGCATTCCGGGGACGAGCCTCACGCAGTCGGTCGAGATGCAGCGGCAACTGGAAACTGCGTTAAAGGCGCGTCACCAGGAAATCGAGCGGGTCTTTGCCCGGATCGGCACGGCCGAAGTGGCTTCCGATCCGATGCCGCCTAATATCTCCGACGGCTACATCATGTTGAAGCCACAAGACCAATGGCCCAAACCGAGGAAATCACAGGCAGAGCTCCTGGAAGCCATTCAGCAGACGGCCGCCACCATTCCCGGCAATAGCTATGAATTCTCCCAGCCGATCCAGCTGCGTTTCAACGAATTGATTTCGGGCGTGAGAAGCGATGTCGCCGTGAAGCTCTTCGGCGACGATATGGCGGTCTTGAACGACACGGCGGCCAAGATTGCGGCGGCAATGAACAAGGTGCCCGGTGCGTCCGAAGTCAAAATCGAGCAAACCACTGGTTTGCCGATGCTCTCGATCCGGATTGATAGAGAAAAAATCACGCGTTATGGCTTGAATATCGGCGATGTACAGGAAACGATCGCCACGGCGCTAGGCGGCAAGGAGGCGGGCACGGTTTTTGAAGGGGATCGGCGTTTTGCGATGACGGTTCGCCTGCCCGATGCGTTGCGAGGCGACCTGGAAGCAATCAAGCGTTTGCCCATTGCCTTGCTGCGCACAACGGGCGATTCGCTTCGCTTCATTCCTTTAAGCGAAGTCGCGACAATGGAATTGGCCCCCGGCCCCAACCAGATCAGCCGGGAAAACGGCAAGCGGCGGGTCGTCGTGTCAGCCAATGTGCGTGGACGCGATATCGGCTCCTTTGTCGGCGAAGCGCAAAGCGTGATTGAACGCAGTGTGAAAGTGCCGGCCGGCTACTGGACGAACTGGGGCGGCCAGTTCGAGCAGTTGCAGTCAGCGGCGCAGCGCTTGCAGATTGTCGTGCCATTATCGCTGTTGCTGGTGTTCGTACTGCTGTTTGCGATGTTCGGCAACGTCAAGGATGGTTTGCTCGTTTTCTCGGGCATTCCCTTCGCTTTGACCGGAGGCCTCTTCGCACTGTGGATGCGAGGCATTCCCTTATCGATTTCGGCGGCGGTCGGCTTCATCGCCTTGTCGGGCGTGGCGGTTTTGAATGGCCTGGTGATGATTTCCTTTATCCGCAACCTGCGTGAAGAAGGCAAGACACTCGATGACGCTATACATGAAGGAGCGCTGACGCGCCTGCGGCCCGTCTTGATGACGGCATTGGTCGCGTCGCTCGGTTTTTTGCCGATGGCACTGGCCACTGGTACCGGCGCTGAGGTGCAACGGCCGCTGGCCACTGTAGTGATTGGCGGCATCCTGTCGTCGACGGCATTGACACTTCTGGTGCTCCCGCTCTTGTACCGCTGGGCCTACCAACAATCAGATCAGTTTGACGGCGCATGTCTTCCATGATGCCTCGGGGTAAAACATCTACCCGGCGTACGAAAATTCATCGTCTGCCTCTGGCGAAGTACATGGTGCCCCATTGCACGGCTGCTGGCATAGACATACCATGTCAAAAGTGAGCTAGAATCTGCAATTCCATGAAGCCATCCCACTCGTTTCGCCTTGTGACTGCGCTTGTTGCGCTTATAAGTGTGCTATTTACGCAGCTTGCTGTGGCTGCCTACGCATGTCCGGGAATGAAGATAGAGCAAGTCAGCCAAGCCGTCGCGATGCCGATGGAAGACCACCAGGCCATGTCCGGCTGTGCTGGCATGGATGACGTGCAACCGGGCTTATGTCATGCCCATGACCATGCCGGCAATCAGTCGCTCGACAAGCCTGAACTGCCGCTGATTCAACCGTTCGTGCCAACCGGATTTGTTCTGGCCATTGGTTTTACCGAGATCATCGACCGGCCGCTCACTGCGCGCCCAACCTCAATCGTACTGACGCGCGCCGCCGCGCCACCGCTGGCCATCCGCAACTGCTGCTTCCGCATTTAACACCCCAGATCGCATCGTTCGTCACCGGCGCGTTGTAGCGCACGGTGCTATTGACTGCTTTCTGGAGGTTTTATGCCGTCCCCCACCATCGCGCATTTCGTTGCGCATTCCTTGATTCTGCGGACTCTCCCGAGAGTCCTGATGGCCGCATCTATAGCTGTATTTTCTGTCGCCGCCGTGGCGGCCGATATACCGCTGACATTGGCGCAAGCGCAGCGTCTGGCCATTGAACGCTCGCGTCAGTTGTCCGCAAAAGATTACGCGGCATCCGCCTCGCGGGAATTGGCCGTTGCAGCTGGTCAGTTGCCGGATCCGACACTCAAAGTCGGCATCGATAACCTGCCTGTCAACGGCCCCGACCGTCTCAGCGTATCCAACGACTTCATGACCATGCGTCGCATTGGCGTCATGCAAGAGTTCACCCGTGCCGACAAGCGCCAGCGGCGAGCCGAACGCTATGAGCGCGAGGCGGAGAAATCCCTGGCCGAAAAGGCGCAAACCACGGCAAACATCGAACGCGATACCGCACTAGCCTGGCTTGACCGTTATTACACGCAAGCCATGGCGGATGTCGTCTCAGAGCAAGGCGCGCAGGCGAAGCTCGAAATACAAGCCGCCGAAGGCGCCTATCGTGCCGGACGCGGCGGCCAGGCGGATATCTTCACGGCGCGCAGCGCATTGGTCGCATTCGAAGACCGCAACAGCGAAATCCAGCGCCGAGTGAAGAATGCCAAGGCCATGCTGGTACGCTGGATCGGCAGCACCACTGACATGCCGCTGGCCGGCAAACCTGCGATTGACACGATCAGCTTGAATCCCGCTACGCTCGATACGCAGTTGACGCATCACCCGGAAATCGCTGTTCTGACGAAACAGCAGGAAATCGCCGAGGCGGAAGCGAAACTGGCGGAAGCCAACAAGAAGACGGACTGGAGCGTGGAAGTCACGTACCAGCAGCGCGGCCCCGCATACTCCAACATGGTGTCGGTAGGCGTGTCGATTCCGCTGCAATGGGATCAACGCAACCGCCAGGACCGGGAACTGGCGTCCAGGCTGGCCATGGTCGAGCAAGCCAGAGCCGAGCGTGACGAAATGTTGCGTCAGCACATCGCCGAGACCCGGTTGATGATCAATGAATGGGAAAACAACCGCGAACGCCTGGGGCGCTTTGCGCATGAACTGATCCCGCTGGCCAATCAACGCACGCTTGCCACTATTGCAGCTTATCGCGGCGGAAAATCCGGCCTGACCGACGTGCTGGCCGCGCGCCGCAATGAAATCGATGTGCGCCTGCAGGCATTGCAACTGGAAGCCGACACCGCGCGCCTGTGGGCGCAACTCAATTTTTTGACACCATCGAATGAAGCGCACTCGCATGTCCCAGCGCTGCCGGCCAGGGAGGCCCAATGAATACGAAAAACATTCTCGCCGCGATAAGCATAGCCGGCGTTCTTGGCGCCGCCGGCTATGGTCTGTATGCGGCCGGCATGCATCGGGGTATGAAAATGACTCCTGCTGCCTCTGACGGCTCCGCTCCGGCAAGCAATGCGCAAGCTGGCGACAAGATCGATCCCGCCACCGGCAAGAAAGTGCTGTACTGGCACGACCCGATGGTGCCGGGCCAGAAGTTCGACAAACCGGGCAAGTCGCCATTCATGGATATGCAACTGGTGCCGATGTACGCGGATGAAGCCGCCGATGAAGGCAAGGTCAGTATCAGTCCGCGTGTGCAGCAAAATCTGGGCATCCGCACGGCCGAAGTCACCAAGGGCAGCCTTGCGTCTGCCGTGGAAGCGGTCGGCAGTGTCGCCTATAACGAGCGGGATGTCGCGGTCGTACAGGCACGTGATAACGGTTTCGTCGAACGCCTCTATGTGCGAGCACCACTTGATCCGGTAAAGAAGGGGCAGCCGCTGGCCGAACTCTATGTCCCGGACTGGATCGCGGCCCAGGAAGAATACCTGTCGGTCAAGCGCATGGGCAGTGCCCTCGGCACGGAAGGTTTGCTGGATGCGGCACGGCAGCGCATGCGTCTGGTTGGCATGACGGATGACCAGATCCGATTAGTCGTGTCGAGCGGCAAGGCGCAGCCGCGCTTGACCATTGTTTCGCCCGTCAGCGGTGTGGTAGCTGAACTGGGTGCACGTGAAGGCATGACGGTCATGACCGGAGCCCCTTTATTCCGCATCAACGGACTGAGTACTGTATGGGTCAATGCGGAAGTTCCTGAGAATTCCGCTGCACAGATACGACCTGGCAATGCGGTTGAAGCCCGCACGCCGGCACTGGCGGACATGATATTCAAGGGCAAAGTGAGTTCCATTCTGCCCGAGGTGAATGCCGCGACCCGCACCCTGAAAGCGCGGATAGAACTGGCCAATCCAGGCGCTCAGCTTGTACCTGGCATGTTCGTGACCGTCAACCTGCACCCGGCTGCGCGCAAGGATGTCTTGCTGGTGCCGTCTGAAGCCGTTATCCAGACCGGCAAGCACAACGTCGTGATGGCAGCGCTTGGCGACGGCAAGTTCCAGCCGGTCGATGTCGAGCTTGGCGCCGAGGCGAATGGCCAGACCGAGATTCGCAAAGGGCTGGAAGCCGGGCAAAAGGTGGTGGTCTCCGGTCAGTTCCTGATTGACTCTGAAGCCAGCCTGAAAGGCACGGCGACGAGAATGAGCGACATGCCGGCTACCGACACCGGCAAGGCAGCAACACCAACGCATCATGGCAGCGGCAAGGTCGAGAATATCGGCAAGGACGAGATCACGCTGTCGCACGGCCCGATCCCCAGTTTGCAATGGGGGTCGATGACCATGAGCTTCAAGCTGCCGCTCGCCGGTCCGCCGAAAAACGTTGCGGTCGGCGATAGCGTCGCCTTCGACATTCGCCAGACCAGGGATGGCATGTTCGAGATCGTCAGTATCACGCCAACCGCCGATTCCCCCATGTCCGATGGCATGAAAGCAGGCAAAGCCGGAGCAGCGAAATGATGGCCAAAGTCATCCGGTGGTCGATCGCCAACCGCTTCCTGGTGCTGCTGGCGACCGTCATGCTGACTGCCTGGGGTATCTGGTCGCTGTCGAAGACGCCACTCGATGCCCTTCCCGACCTGTCGGATGTGCAAGTCATCATCCGCACCACCTACCCCGGCCAGGCGCCGCAAATCGTCGAGAACCAGGTCACTTATCCGTTGACGACCACCATGCTGTCGGTGCCTGGTGCAAAGACGGTGCGCGGGTATTCCTTCTTCGGCGACTCTTTCGTTTACGTTCTGTTCGAGGATGGCACCGACCCGTACTGGGCGCGCTCGCGGGTGCTGGAATACCTGAACCAGGTGCAGTCGCGCCTGCCGCCGCAAGCCAGGACCGCACTCGGCCCCGACGCCACGGGTGTCGGCTGGGTGTACGAATATGCGCTGGTGGATCGTAGCGGCAAGATGGATTTGTCGCAGTTGCGAGCACTGCAGGACTGGTTCCTGAAATATGAGTTGAAGGCAGTGCCGAATGTCTCGGAAGTGGCCAGCATTGGCGGCATGGTGCGCCAGTATCAAATCGTGCTCGATCCAGACAAGCTACGTGCATACAACATCCCTCACGGGAAAGTGATCGAAGCGGTACAGAAAGCCAACCAGGAAACCGGCGGCTCGGTGCTGGAACTGGGCGAAGCCGAGTACATGGTGCGCGCGTCCGGTTATCTGACATCGCTGGACGACTTTCGCAAGATCCCGCTGATGACGACCGAGGCCGGCGTATCGGTGCGGCTGGGCGACGTCGCCCGTATCCAGGTAGGACCGGAAATGCGGCGCGGCATTGCCGAACTCAATGGTGAAGGCGAAGTCGCCGGCGGCGTCATCGTGATGCGCTCCGGGAAGAATGCCCTGGAGACGATCGATGCCGTGAAGGCCAAGCTGGAAAAACTGAAATCCAGCCTGCCGGCCGGCGTTGAGATCATTCCCACCTACGACCGCTCCAGTCTGATCCAGCGTGCCGTCACCAACCTTGAGCACAAACTGCTCGAAGAGTTCATTGTCGTGGCGCTGGTCTGCGCCATTTTCCTGTTCCACATTCGTTCGGCGCTGGTCGCCATTGTTTCGCTGCCCCTAGGCATTCTGGCGGCCTATATCGTCATGTACTACCAGGGCGTCAACGCCAACATCATGTCGTTGGGAGGCATCGCCATTGCAATCGGCGCCATGGTCGATGCGGCAGTAGTCATGATTGAGAACGCCCACAAGCACATCGAAGCCTGGAATCATGCCCATCCGAATGAGAAACTGACAGGAGAAAAGCATTGGAATGTGATCGGCGATGCGGCAGCCGAAGTCGGGCCGGCTTTGTTCTTTTCGCTCTTGATCATCGTCTTGTCGTTCATCCCTGTCTTCACGCTGGAAGCCCAGGAAGGACGGCTGTTTTCGCCGCTGGCATTTACCAAGACCTATGCGATGGCGGCGGCGGCCGGCTTGGCGATCACCCTGATTCCGGTGTTGATGGGTTATCTGATCCGTGGACGCATTCCTGAAGAACAGAAAAATCCGCTCAATCGCGCCCTCATCGCGCTCTACCGTCCGCTGCTGGAAGGCGTGCTGCGCTACCCGAAAGCGACGCTGGCGGTTGCCGGATTGATTGCACTCGTGACGATCTGGCCGATGTCGCGCCTGGGTGGCGAGTTCATGCCGCCGCTCGATGAAGGCGACGTGTTGTATATGCCGACGGCATTGCCTGGCATCGGTGCTGGCAAGGTGTCCGAGTTGCTGCAGCAAACCGACCGCCTGATCAAAACCGTGCCGGAAGTCCAAAGCGTGTTCGGCAAAGCGGGACGGGCTGAGTCGGCCACCGACCCGGCGCCACTGGAAATGTTCGAGACAACCATCCAGTTCAAGCCACGTGACCAATGGCGGCCCGGCATGACGCCAGACAAGATCGTGGAAGAACTGGATCGGATTGTCAAAGTGCCAGGGCTATCCAATATCTGGGTACCACCGATTCGCAACCGCATCGACATGCTTGCCACCGGCATCAAGAGCCCGGTTGGCGTTAAGGTGGCAGGCATGAGCCTACAGGAGATTGATCGCATTACCGGCGATATCGAGCGGGCCGTCAAGAAGGTGCCGGGGGTGTCTTCGGCGTTGGCGGAACGACTGAACGGCGGGCGCTACATTGATGTCAATATCGACCGCGATGCGGCGGCGCGTTATGGACTGAACATCGCTGATGTGCAAAGCATCGTGTCATCCGCGATCGGTGGCGACAACATTGGGGAAACCATTGAAGGACTTCAACGTTTCCCGATTAACCTGCGTTACCCGCGTGAAGTGCGCGACTCGCTGGAGAAACTGCGCCAATTGCCGGTATTGACCGAACGCGGCGCGCAAATCCGGCTGGGTGACGTTGCCGCCATTCGCATCAATGATGGCCCGCCGATGTTGAAGAGCGAGAATGCGCGCCTGTCGGGCTGGGTCTATGTCGACATCCGTGGCCGGGACCTGAGTTCGGCGGTGCACGAGATGCAACAGGCGGTGGCCAGGGAAGTAAAGCTCCCCGCCGGTTATGCCGTGTCCTGGTCCGGGCAGTTCGAATACCTGGAGCGCGCCTCTGCAAAGCTGAAGATCGTCGTGCCCGCAACGCTGCTGATCATCTTTGTGCTGCTCTATCTCACGTTCAAACGCTTTGACGAAGCGGCGTTGATCATGGCGACGCTGCCGTTCGCGCTGGCTGGCGGCATCTGGCTGCTCTGGCTTTTGGGGCACAACTTGTCGGTAGCCAGCGGCGTCGGCTTCATTGCGCTGGCCGGCGTGTCAGCCGAATTCGGCGTGATCATGCTGCTGTACCTGAAAAATGCCTGGCAGGCACGCCTGGACGACGGCATGGAAAGCGAAGCCGATCTACTTGATGCGATTCGTGAAGGCGCGGTGCTGCGGGTGCGGCCCAAGGCGATGACTGTGGCCGTCATCATCGCCGGCCTGGTGCCAATCATGGTCGGGTCAGGCACTGGTTCCGAAGTCATGCAGCGCATTGCGGCACCGATGGTCGGTGGAATGATCACTGCACCGCTCTTATCGATGTTTGTGGTTCCCGTTGTTTATTTACTGTTACGCCGCCGGCAGTTGCGGAAAGCCGGTTCTTTTTGATGTTTTTTAACGAAGGAGAAATACCATGAAACCTACCGCAACCCTATCCCTGATCTTTGTCTTGACCGCTTCTTCATTGGCCTTCGCCCAGTCCGGCGGCATGAAAGACATGGACATGCATAAAGGGATGAATATGCAGAAATGCTCGGATATGAAAGGCATGAATGGCATGGACATGAAAGGGATGGACATGCAGAAGTGTCAGAACATGATGAATAGCCAGGACAAAAATCCGACGGCCAAGCAGCCGAAAGCTGTGACGCACCAGGCGACTGGGGTCGTGAAAGCGGTCGATGCTGCCCATGGCACTGTGACGTTGGCTCATGGCCCCGTCAAAAGCCTGAACTGGTCGGCCATGACAATGGGATTTTCCGTGAAAGACAAGGCCTTATTCGATAAACTCGCGGTCGGGAAAAAGGTGCAGGTCGATTTCGTCCAGCAAGAGGCGAATTATGTCGTGACGGCGGTGAAATAAGGTTATTTGATTAGGTTCGACAAAAAAGTCGCTGGCAGCGGCAGTCTGTCAAGCGACGCCTAAGCACTTCAGGGAGTCCATCGCTGTGAGTACTATCCATGAAACGGCCTATCCGCGTTTCAAGCCAGAGCTGACACAACGCGAGATCGAGGATATTTATACCCCGACCGAAGCGGAGCACCGCTTTGCACGCCGGGTTGGGCGCACGGCGCCGGCCCGGCTGTATTTGATGGTGTTATTGAAGACCGTTCAGCGCTTGGGCTACTTTCCAATGCTGGCGGATGTGCCGCCGGCGATCGTGTCTTTCTTGACAAAATCCATTGGCGCGCGAACGGTACCGCTACGGGAGGTACAGGCAGAAGAGAGATCCAACACTCGACAACGCTTCATGGAAGCAGTCCGGTCTCACCTGAAAATCAAGCCGATATCCAGTGAAACAAACGCCGCCATTCATCTGGCGGCAACGCAGGCGGCTCAGACCAAGCAGGATTTGGCGGATATCATCAACGTTGTCATCGAGGAGCTAATCCGACAGTGCTTTGAACTTCCGGCTTTTAGCAGCTTGAACCGCACGGCACAGCGCGTGCGCAACCAGGTCAATGAGCGATATTTCCGGACGCTGAAAGACCCGCTGCCGCCCGAAGTCATTGCACAGTTCGACGCGATGCTGGTCGTCGCTCCGAACCAGTTAATCAGTGGCTGGCAACAATTGAAGCAGGAGCCGAAGAAGCCGACGAACACGGAGGTGCGGCAGTACCTCGATCACGTCAAATGGCTGAAAAGCTGGGCCACTGAACTGCCTGCGGTCGATCATATCCCGGTGGTCAAGCGCAGCCAGTATGTACATGAGGCGCGTGCGCTGGACGCGGCGGATCTGAAGACCACCCAGTCAAACAAGCGCTATGCACTGATGGTGCTGCTGTTCCATGCGCAATTGAGCAAAGCGCTGGACGACGCCGTTGACATGTTCATCCGCAAGCTGCGCAAGATCCACTCCGGGGCCGAGGAGCAGCTGCAGCAGTATTACCTGGAGCACCAAAAGCGCGCGGAAAAGCTGGTCTCCCAGTTGCGCGACGTGCTGGAGGCCTTCCAGGAAGGTGAAACCGACCAGGATCGGGGCAAACGCATCGCCGCCGCCATGCATGGCGAGCCGGAGATCCTATTGGCCGAGTGCGAGGAACACTTGGCTTACGCCGGCAACAACTACCTGCCGTTTATGCTGGCGCCGTACCAGGCGCAACGGCCGCTGTTGTTGAACTGCCTGAGCTTACTCGACCTGGAATCGACCACGGCAGACTTGTCGCTGATCGATGCGATCCGTTTCGTGTTGGCCAACCGGCAAAGCCACAAGGAATGGCTATCGATCGCCGGCACCAATATCAATCTGAAATGGATTCCCGACAAATGGCGCAAGCTGGTGACCGGCCAGCGCTCCGGACTAGTCGCCGAAGTCAACCGCAAATACTTCGAGCTGTGCGTGCTGACCGAGGCAATGAAGGAGCTGCAGTCGGGCGACCTGTACGTGGCCAATAGCGACCAGTACAGCGATTACCGAGTGCAGTTGGTGGATTGGGACACCTACCAGGCGCAGATCGACGAATACGGCGCCATGCTCGATCTGCCGACCGAGCCGAAGGCGTTCGTAGCTGGCCTGAAGCGGTGGCTGTCCGAGACCGCATCGCGCGTCGACAACGGTTTTCCCGAGAACGAACATGTGGATTTGAACGGCAGCGAGATCATTCTGCGCAAGCACGACAAAGAGGCCAAGCCGGCCGCGCTCGACTATATCGACAAGCAGCTCGTCGCGCGTCTCCCGGAAAAGAATATCCTCGACATACTGGTCGAATCCGAAGGCTGGTTGGATCTGCATAAGCAATTCGGTCCGCTGTCCGGCTTTGAGGCGAAGATCGACGATCCCCGTAAACGCTTCGTGACGACGCTGTTCTGTTACGGCTGCAACTTGGGGCCGACGCAGACGGCGCGGTCAGTGAAGGGGCTGAGCCGCAGGCAGGTCGCATGGCTCAATCTGCATCACATGACCGAGGAGCGACTGGAAAAAGCGATCGTCCAGGTGATCAACGCGTACAACAAGTTCCTGCTGCCAAAATATTGGGGTACTGGCAAAAGCGCGTCGGCGGACGGCACGAAGTGGAACATGTACGAGCAGAACCTGCTGTCCGAATACCATATCCGTTATGGTGGTTATGGTGGCATTGGTTATTATCATGTGTCGGACATGTATATCGCTTTGTTCAGCCATTTCATCCCGTGCGGCGTCTACGAGGCGATTTACATTCTAGATGGTTTGATCAAGAACGAGTCGGATATCCAGCCCGACACGCTGCACGGCGATACGCATGCACAGAGCGCGCCGGTCTTCGGACTGGCATATCTTCTGGGAATCAAGCTGATGCCTCGCATCCGCAATCTGAAAAAACTGGTGTTCTTCAAGCCGGATCGGGGCACGCGTTACGCACACATCAATGGACTGTTCAGCGAGGCGGTCAATTGGGATCTGATCGAAACGCATCTACCAGACATGCTGCGCATAGCGTTGTCGATCAAGGCAGGCATGATCACGCCGTCGACTATCCTGCGGCGCCTGGGCACGGCCAGCCGCAAGAATAAGCTGTATTTCGCATTTCGGGAGCTCGGGCGAGTGGTGCGCACCGAATTCCTGTTGAAATACATCGGCGACGTCGAGTTGCGCAAGACCATCCAGGCGGCGACCAACAAAAGTGAGGAATTTAACCAGTTCATCAAGTGGCTATTTTTTGGCAACCAAGGCGTGATTGCCGAGAATGTGCGCCACGAGCAGCGTAAGGTATGTTGATGATCGCCCAAAATTGACCCACATTGTGCAGTAATTTTCACTGAAATTTGACCCACGTGATTGAATCGCCTGCTCAGGAAATGAGCAGGAGGACCAGGAGTGATCACAGTGGGCATGTT